>NZ_CP046266.1:2384807-2687692 GCF_009720625.1 Metabacillus sediminilitoris | reverse complement strand
CAAATGCATTATCTAAAATAGATGAATCACTGCCGTCTACATCTAAAATTGGTAGAATTTTCTCTAGATCATCACCAAATGCTTCAGAAACAAATTGTTGTTCTCTTGCTTTCATCCAGTTCATATTTCCACGAAGTGTATTTATTTCACCATTGTGAATTAAATAACGGTTTGGATGTGCTCTTTCCCAGCTTGGAAAAGTGTTTGTACTAAAGCGAGAATGAACTAGTGAAAATGCTGATACAAATTCTTCATCCTGTAGATCTAAATAAAAAGCATCAACCTGTTCTGGAGTTAATAGTCCTTTATATACGATTGTGCTGCTAGAAAGACTAGTAAAATAGAAGCGCAGTTCACGTTCTCTAGCCCAATTTTCTGCTTGTTTACGAATGACATATAATTTACGTTCGAACGTTAAAGTATCTTCAATGCTATCATCAGCACCGATGAATACCTGGCGAACGACAGGACAGCTCATTTTTGCAACTGGTCCAATGTCTTCTGCATTGACAGGAACCGTTCTCCAACCTAATACTGTTTGCCCTTCAGCAAGAATAAAGGTATTAAGTTGTTCTTCAATTTGTTTACGCTCATCGTCGTCATGAGAAAAGAACATCATCCCTACTCCATAACGACCATTTTTAGGAAGATTCATTTCCTGGCAAGTTTTTCTAAAAAATGCATCAGGAATTTGTACCATTAGGCCAGCACCGTCTCCTGTTAGTGGGTCGCTTCCTTGTCCTCCGCGATGGTCAAGTTGACAAAGCATATTAAGTCCTTGTTTTACAATTTCATGTGTAGCGTAACCTTTTAAATGTGCATATAAACCGATACCGCATGCGTCATGTTCAAACTCAGGACGGTAGAGACCTTGTGCTTTAGGTATTTGGTTGAAAGTCATGTTTATCTCCCCCTGTCAGATTTTCTTACACCCGTATGTTTCCAAGATAATTATATTATATATTCACAAAATAATATGAACAATATATAATTTAGATGAAATTGATCTATTATTGATATATATGATCGGAGGAAATGAATGGAATTACGTCAATTACACTATTTTATGGAAGTAGCTGAACGTGAACACGTATCAGAAGCAGCACAACACTTACATGTTGCTCAATCTGCGATAAGTCGACAGATTGCTAATTTAGAGGCTGAATTAGGGGTTACTCTTTTTGAACGAGAGGGTCGCAATGTAAAGTTAACCCCTATTGGAAAAGTATTTCTTACTCATATTAAAACGGCAGTTAAAGCAATCGAATTCGCTAAAAAGCAAATTGATGAGCATCTCGATCCTGAAAAAGGTTCAATAAAAATCGGCTTTCCAACAAGCCTTGCTAGCCATTTATTACCTACAGTCATCTCAGCGTTCAAAGACAAATATCCTAATGTTTCTTTTCATCTGAGACAAGGATCCTACAGATTCTTAATACAATCAGTCATTGATCGTGAAATTGATTTAGCTTTTTTAGGACCAGTTCCTCAAAATATACCTGATATAGAAGGGACTATATTATTTTCAGAAAGTATTTCTGCTTTACTTCCAATTTCACATCCTCTTGCATCCAAAAAGGGTATCCTTCTTAATGAATTAAGAAATGATGAATTTGTCCTTTTTCCAAAAGGATACATCTTGCAGGAAATTGCAGTTGATGCATGTAAACAAGCCGGATTTGTTCCTAAAATTTCATCGGTTGGTGAGGATTTGGATGCGATTAAAGGTTTAGTATCTGCTGGGATCGGTGTTACCCTTCTGCCTGATAGCACCTTTCATGAAGCTATCCCACGATTCACAGTGAAAATTCCAATCGAATTACCTTTAGTTACAAGAACTGTCGGTATAATCATTTCTAAAAAAAGAGAGCTTGCTCCATCAGAGAAGGTTTTTTATCAATATGTTAAAGAATTTTTCTCTATCCTTCAGCAATATCAATAACTAGTTTATATACGGTTGGCTTTATCAACAAATGTCAACCGTATATCATTTTTCTCATCTTTAAAAGCTAAAACTTAAAATTTTATTATCCATGCTTCTCACCTAATGTTTCCAAAAATAATTGAATATTTTTCTTTTCAACAGACATAGGTGAAACAACATAAGAAAACTTCCTCTTAAACAATTCATTTTTAGGTTTTAATTGTATTAATGTACCTTGTTCGAGCTCCCTTTTGACAGCATAAATGGAAAGAATTGAAATACCTAACCCATTCATTACTGTTTCCTTTACACCTTGATTACTACTTATTGTGATTAATCTGTTCATTTTCAATCCATTGGTTCGAATGACATGTTCTAAATATTCCCTAGTTCCTGAACCCCTCTCCCTGCTAATCCATATCTCATCTTGAAGATCTTCGATTTCTATAACTTTCACTTTTTTTAGAGGATGATCTGAAGTAGCTATTATCGTTAATTCATCTTCCATATATGGTTGTATAATGAGATCTTTTTCATTTGTATTACCTTCGATTAAACCGATATCTGCTTTGAAAAATTGTACATGCTTTACTACCTCATCAGTATTTCCGATGGTAACCACAAAATCAAGCATTGGATATTTTTTAGATAGCTTTGCTAATAATGTCGGTAAGATGTATTCTCCGATTGTAAAGCTTGCGGCTATATGTATGGTGCCTTTTATCGTGTTTTGCTGTTCATAAATTTCTATTTTTGTATTTTCGTAAATTTGCATCATTTGCTTTGCACGTTCATACAACATTTCCCCAGATAATGTAAGTTTTAACATTTTTGGAGAACGTATTAATAGCTGTGTTTGAAATTCCTCTTCTAGATTTTTAATATGAACACTTACACTTGGCTGTGAGAGTAAAAGCTTTTCAGCTGCTTTTGTAAAGTTTTTTTCTTCGACTACTGTAATAAACGTCCGTAAAGCATCAAAATACATGATCTCACTTCCTTACTATTATAAATATTAATGATATGGATAAATAATATATATTTTACTAATGATTAATATACTCTTAAAGTTATTATATAGATAAAATTTTAAGGGTTGTGTTGAAAATGGATCAAGGTTTGTTTAGATTACACGATAAAGGAATTTCTTCTTTTTTAAAAGGGATTGTACTAACTCTTTTTATTTCGTTGATAGCAAGTATTGTGGCAAATGTGCCGATTGTTTCAATGGTTGGACACCTTGTCCTTTCCATTTTAATTGGAATAGGGTGGAAAACAACTATAGGTGTTCCAGAGCAATTTATGACTGGCGTTTCGTTTGCTAGTAAAAATTTATTAAGAATTGGGATTATTTTTTTAGGAATGAAATTAAATCTAATTGATGTTTTCCAAGCTGGTATTGATGTTTTTCTACTTGCCATCATAAATGTTGCTGTAACACTCATCATCGTTTATTTTTTAGCTAAATATTTAAAAGTAGAAAAAAATTTAGCATTATTAACTGCATGTGGTACAGCCATTTGCGGTGCAGCAGCAGTTGTTGCCATTTCATCACAAATTAGAGCACGAGAAAATGACACTGTTCTTGCAGCAGCAGTAGTTTGTTTATTGGGTACCATTTTCACATTAATATATACTGTTTTCTACTCAACATTTTCGTTGACTCCACTTGAATTTGGCATTTTTTCCGGAGCAACTCTCCATGAGATTGCCCATGTTATCGCCGCCTCTGCACCCGCGGGATCTGATGCAGTTGACATGGCAGTTGTTGTTAAATTAACGAGAGTGGCATTATTAGTACCTGTTGCATTAATTATCGGATTTATGGTAAATAAAAACAAAAAAAATGAAGAAAAATCTCCCCTTCCTATCCCATGGTTTCTAATAGGTTTCCTTTTTATGTGCTTAATTAATACAATGGGCTTAGTTTCACGTAACGTGTCTACAGCATTTGTGGAAGTCGCTTATCTACTTATGGGCATGGCGATGGCTGGAATGGGGATTACTATTAATTTAAAGTCAATCAAGCAACGGGGGAAAAGTCCAATTATCGCAAGTGTTGTAGGGAGTATCATTTTATCAGTGATTGGATTTCTAGTCATAAAAATGTTATAAACTCACATTTACTTCAGAATGAAATGCCTCAATATGGATAAAGCTAAGAGCATAATAAACCAATAACACCTGGGAGGATTTCACATCTAAATGGAAAATGAAAACTATCTTACTAATGCCCCGAAAAAAGAACGAATTACCATACAAACGACTGGGACAGCTCTAAATCTAAAACATGTTGCAGGTGATTCCGTTAATGAGCATAAAAACTTGGAAGATGCCAATTCCATCATCTCGGAAAAAGAAATTGGTCAGCAAAATGAAAATTTATAGCTTATTTAAAAAGGCTTGATACTCACTGAAGTGGTCCCATAAAGTGAGACAAGGAAAAAACACCTCCTGAGTCGTATTTAATGAATATGATTCTAGCGGAGGTGTTTTTCTTATGGGTACAAGGATTCCTTATCCAGAGGAAATTAAATGGAAAGCTGTTGAGATGAAACAATCAGAAATATCTACAAAGGAAATAATGGAGACATTAGGTATTTAAAATAAGACTCAAGTAGAAACATGGGTTAGTAGTAAACGAGTTATCTCCTTACTATAAAATAATTGATATATTGACTGTATTAGAGGTTCCAAAGGCTACCTATTACCGTTGGAGGAAAAAACACTCTACTGCTGAGCCAACTTCTATTGAAAAGATAATTATCCAAGTATGTAAAGCTCATTATTTTCGTTATGGACATAGAAAAAATAAAGCTGTTTTAAAGAGAAAATACAACATCATAACCTTTTCTAAACAGTTCTCCTTATAACTAATTTGACCTAAAACCTGGATAACCATATTTCTGACACGTTTAACTCTTTCGAATTGCACCTCTTTAAGCAATGGCAAAACTTCCTCTGGATGTGTTCTACCTCTAAGCTCAATTCCATGAATAACCTGCCTTCGTATTTCAGGGGCAGGATGATGTAAATAGTTTTCAGAAAATGTCAGGATCGGTTCGGGGTTAACCTGTCCCATTTTTTTAATGATCCAATCACTTCATTTCTAACAGAATGGTGCTCATCATGGATAGCTATATCAAAAAATCCTATAACCCTTCCCCTTAGACCACTCCTTTAATTTTACGCTGCGATAAGCATGGAAAAATAAACGAAAAAGCGCGCACCTTCAGGTGTACGCGCCATTAAATAGCAAAGGCATGATTTCCGATTGTCTTTTTCACTTCACGTGTAAAAATCCAATCACTTGTTGCCGTTTCAGGGTTATAAAAATAAAGTAACTCATCGTTTTGATCTTGTTCTTCCAAAGCTTCTTTCACAGCTTTATGTGCTTCCTTATCAGCAGGTTCATTTATAGAGCCATTTTGGACAGGTTCAAATGCATTCTCTTCATAAATAACGTCCTTAATTGTATCAGGAAATTGATTATGTTCTACACGATTCAACACAACTGTTGCTACGGCAACTTTCCCTTCAAAGGGCTCACCTTCTGCTTCTGCGTGAACAAGGCGGGCAAGTAAATTCTTTTCTTTATTCGTAAGTGTTAATGAATCATCCTTTTTTTCAATCAAGTTTCTAGGTGAATTCATTTTTTCTTTCATATGATAATAACGCGGGTCAAATTCTTCCGTTTCATTTTTGCCGATTCCATATTTTTTCGTTAATAAGTTTATAGTATCTCCAGTCTGAATCGTATCTTTTGATTCAGCATATAAAGGAGTTGATGGAAAAACAATATGAAAAGCAATAACCAATGTTAATGTGATAACGAAGATAAATAAATTTTTCATTTTGTAAACCTCCTGTTTGTTTTTTTAGAAAAACAGGCCCATATACAAGGCTAACAGGTTTACAAGTGTCTCTCATTAGTGAATCGTTTCCAGCTTTACCATTCGTGTCTAGGAATGAAGTTTTTTAAACTAATTTCTGCAAGGAAACTCAATTCGTCCCGATCTTTTTATCTAAAATCGTATGAACTTGATTAAGCACAAGTGCACCAAGTCCCTGAATGAGTGTCTTCACTAGTACTTGCCCAATAATGGCAGCAGGAACTGCCTCCCATGGCAAGTAATTAGCGCCAAATGGACTTAATCCAATGATAACGAAAACGACTGAATCAAGTAACCCGCCGACTAATCCGCTATAGAAGACTCTCCAACTCATCGGCAGTTTTAAACGTGTATAAATTTCTGTATCCGTTGTTTCAGCAATCAGAAAGGAAATGGCAGATGCTAAAACAATAATTAAGGTATCTCCTAACAAATAAGAAACAACCGCAGATAGAAAAAGGGCGATTCCTATCAACCAATACGTCTTTTTTCTTCCATATTTATTTTGAACAAGGTCACGAAAAATAAATGTGGCACCGATTAACAATGTTCCCATCGGTACAATGAAAACGCCAAATAGTAATGGCGCAAATGCCGCTGTAATGACATTTGCCAAAATAATTGAAATTAAATAAAATACTATCCTCATGCTTTACACTCACAATCATTTAAAATAATAGCCACAAAAAGAAAAACACCACTCCAAGATCGAAGTGCTGCTTCACCTTAGTTTTTTTGAGAGGGTAGCTAAAACCTCTACCGTTTACCAACGGATTTTTACAATTACATTCTATATTACCATATTTTTCGACAAATGAAATCCATTCAACTTACGTAACATTTTCAATTTTTCACATTTCCTCAATAGTTTTACATAATCTCTTTGGAGCTATGCGCAAGTATGCTTCACGAATAAAGCCTTCAATTTCTACGTTTTCAGAAACCTTTCGGAAACAACATGGTGTGACACCAAGTGAAGCAAGAAAAAGGATTGGAAAACTGCAATCGCAAAACCGCCTGGTGATACAGGTAAATCTTATAGGAGCTGAACCAATGAGTTATCATATTGTTGAAAAAGAATCGTTTCAAATAGCAGGAATTAAACGAGAATGTCCTTGTACCGGTGAAGAAGGAATTCTAGGAATTCCAGAATTTTGGGGTGAAGCAAATATAAACGGAACGGTTAATAAATTAATTCCATTACTTAACGGACAAATTAAAGGTTTATTAGGTGTGACTGGTAATAATAATAAAGAAAAAAATACGATTTATTATTGGATTGCTGCGGAACATAACGGTGATGTGCCAGCTGAATTCCACCTGCAAAGTGGGTTGTTTTTGAAGTGCGCGGACCTATGCCATCTGCAATCATAGATACGTGGAAGCAAATTTATTCCGATTGGTTCCATCTAATGGTTATGAACCTGCGGATGTACCGGCTCTGGAAGCTTATATTGATGACGATCTTACAAAGCCTGTTTATCATGTAGAGATCTGGATAGCGATAAAATAATATGGCCGCGAAGGTGTATATGGTGTCGAAATTAATTGTTATTTGTCAAATGATAGATTTTTGCTTAAATTTGATAAATTATTCTAAAAAGTTGATAGATTTTCCTTCAAAGTTGATATTTTTTTTGCAAAGTCGATAGTTAAACGGTTGGATTTCTTATGTGTTGGATTCCAAGCGTTAGTTTTCCTTTTACGCAGATTTTCACTTGATTTATGAGTTTCATTTTATAATCGACTAGATAGCCCTTTTGCAAATTCACTTACTTTTTTCACTTCTTCATAATTAATTCCTGTTTCACAACCCATTCTTGAGAGCATATCGACTAATTCTTCTGTCGCCACATTCCCTGTTGCACCAGGCGAATATGGACATCCACCTAATCCGCCGACAGAGCTATCAAATTTCGTAATTCCTGCCTGGATGGCTGCGATGGTATTAGCTAATGCCATTTTTCGTGTATCGTGAAAATGCCCGACAAAGGTAGTGTCTGGATAGCAATATCTTAATCTGGAAAAGCGTTCATATACGATCTTTGGATCTGCTTGACCGTTAGTATCACCAATATCAATTTCATCAGCACCGAGATGAATAAATTCGTCACAAACTGTCTGCACCTCTTCAAATGACACTTCTCCTTGAAAAGGACATGAGAAAGCCATTGAGATATAGGCTCGAACAAAAAGATGATGATCTTTCGCTTTAGCAAACAAAGGCTTACATTCCATTAATGATTCTGCAGTTGTTTTGTTAATATTCTTCTTATTAAAAGTAGAACTAGCACCAATAAATACCGCTATTTGTGGTACCTTTGCTTCAATTGCGCGATCAAGCGCCTTTAAATTGGGGGTAAGGGCAATGTAAGTAATGCCAAGTTCATTACAATAATAAGCAATTTCATCCGAATCAGACATCTGAGGAATCCATTTTGGATGGACAAAAGCAGTTGTTTCGATTCGGGAAAAACCTAATTTAGCAAGTTTCGCAATCAATTCTTTCTTCTTTTCTGTTGGAATCGCAATCGGTTCATTTTGTAAACCATCTCGCGGCCCAACTTCAATTAATTCAATCTGCTTTGGTATGAACAAAAAGCTCATCCCCTTTATTCATTAGGTCATTAAATTACCTCTCTTGTAATACATACTATTTTTAGGAAAGAAATATGATTTGCGCTTTTATTGGTAAGGATAAAAAATTCTATAAAAAAGGCTGTTTTCGCAAACTTTGTTGATATTTACCAAGTAGTGCGGTGTGGATATTGCAGCGAGAGGATGCTCGCTTTTTAGCGGGGCAGGGCGGTGAGCATCCTCGGCATAAACTCCTGCTGGAGCCTCGCACTTCCGCTCTAATCAACTATCTTAAATAGTTTTCGTTTTAAAAACAACAATCTCTTAGAAAGATCATAAAAAAAGACGAATCCAGATCGGGATCCGCCTTTCAAACTTACTTTTTTTAATTATTTAATACATAACAGCTTTCTTATGATCATCATGACCTGCATCTCGATGATCCTTCCCCTTATGGAAAAACTGCTCTTTCACATAAGGTACGAGGAAGCGGTCTCCGCCCCAAATATATGCCCCTTTCCCAACGAATAATAAGATGATTGCTAGTGTGAATAAGATTGGATTTGTGCTTACAGTTCCAGCTAAAAGGAAGTTTAAATTCATGAATGCCCCTGCTATCAAGGCTGGGACAGTTGCTATTCCGACAATCAATCCAAGACCAACAAGTAATTCTCCGAAAGGAATAAGAATGTTAATTAGTTTTACATTTGGTAAAGCAAACCCTTCTAAGAATGCTGCATACCAGCCTTGTACTGCTGGATTGTCACCTGTTGCTTTCGCGATTGCACCTTGAATGAATCCTCCAGCATCAAAACCATCCGCTAATTTATGCCACCCTGCATTAATCCATTGAATACCTAACCAAATTCTTATTACTGTCCATGCTACACTTACTTTATCGTTTTCCCACCATTTCATGATGATCCAACTCCTAGTGTTTTTATTTGTGAAACATTTCACAAATCATTGTAAAAAAATTTAAAGTAGATCTATTTCTTTGTCTTGCTTTTCATTTGTGAATTATTTCACATATTCTTTACACTCTTAATGTACTCCTTTTTATTATTGATTTCAATAAGTATTAAAGATGTTCACGTAGTTGTCAAAATTTCATTGTTTTTCATAAAAACAAAAGAATAATAAACTTATCCTATTGAAACGATTTATTTTGTTTATGTCTATTACTCCTTATCATTTTAAATTGATTTATGAAAAGTAGTAGGAAAAAGAGATGAAGATCTCGAAATGGTTATAAGGAGAATCTAAAAGGGAGAGGATATTATTGGAACAATTAATTTTCCATCATATGGAAACTGTTCGTAGTATAACGGAAAAGGCGATAAAAAGAATTCCAGAAGAAAGGTCAGATATTATTCCTAAGGGTTTTAACAACAATATTCGTTGGAATTTTGGACACATTGTCTATGTACAAGAAAAAATCGTCTTCGGTATTACCGGAGAACAAATGAACATTCCGGACGATTATGAGCAGCTTTTTGGCCCTGGAACGAAACCATCAGATTGGGAAGGCAAGCCGCCTTCATTGGCTGAGATTGGCGAGGTCCTGGCGGAACAAAAACCGAGAATAAAAGAATTTATGCAAGGACGTTTTCATGAAAAGCTGCCGGCTCCTTTTACAAATCGGGGAGGCATTACGTTTTACACAGCTGGTGAGGCATTTTTATTTAGCTTTTACCATGAAGCCTTACATATCGAAACGATTAATCGGATATATCGAGCTATTTCTAGTAGTTAACTCAGAAACCTCAAGGGGCCAGCCAACAAAATAAAAAGTTGGTTTGACCCTGCATTCTTTCTTTCAGCTTTATTCGTAAATCATGCAGTTATTCATAATTCGTCAGATGTTGTGTAACATGTTTGTGTTGTCTTCGCTTTGTAAGAAGGCGGCACACGAAGCCACTCATGCTTCTCCAAATACTGTTTTACAGTTAAACCAGCGGTTGTTTTTTTCATGATAATTTTAAAGAAAATGAACCCAACATCTGCACGAATCGATTCTGTAAGTCCCCTTGCGGCATAAGTAACGCCCATAGCCAGATTATATGAAATCAGATTTGCCATTTCTTCATCATTTAATTTGGCACCCTCTGGAATACTCCGAAAATCACCAGCTGGCTTTTCCGGTGTTGATTGAGGTAATGGGACGCCTTCTTTCTTCAGAAATTGACTAATCTCTTCTCTAATCGGGATATGTACGTTCTCTTTTATATCCTTTATTATTTGTTTTAATTCAGGATCGTCAGCAAGGTTGTAGCCAATTTCTTCATTGCGCATCGTCGTTTCCGTGCCTATAAGAAAAAACCATAAATTTGAAACTTCCATCACATTCAATGGTTTTTTTTCGCCGTCCATAAATGGTTCAAAAACATCATGTATCACATCAAACAGTTTCATGTTTCAAAATTCCTCCAGAACTTGGGTGTGATTTGTGTTAATGATATTTTGACCAAATAGCCTAAAAATATTTATTAAATAGTTTTTCTGCTGTACGGGTAGCCAGTGCCTGTGTAGTAAGGGTTGGATTTGGTCCACCTAAACTATTATAATGAACACTATTGTCAGCGATATATAATCGTTTCACATCGTATGATTCACAATTCTCATCAACGACAAAACCCATTCGCATCGTACTTTCCATATGAATCATGTTGCCTGCAGGCCAATTAGACCAGATGATTTTTTTTGCCCCCGCTTTGTACAAGATGTCCACTGCGATTTTTACAAGCTCACTTCGCTTCCTTTTTGATCGTTTAGTTGGTTTATATGCCACAACAGGAACGGATCCATGTTCATCACTAATTAAGGGATCAAGTGTAATTCCGTTTTGCGGATCCACTTCATCATCGGTACTAACTAATACACTTAATGTTCGTCGATAATTTGTCATCACTTCTTTTAATTCATCACCGTAGAGACGCCCTTTCGTCATGGACGAAGTTAAGAAATCATATCCTGACTCACTCATTCCAAAAAAAGAAGCTGTTAATCCGGGGCTCATTCCAACTGTCTGCAAAGTTCCCAGTCCAGGATAATCGAGCCTTGCACCACATGTATGACCAACAAATGGATTAACATCCGAGCTTCCCAATATTGGCATCAATTCCTTTTCAGCAAATATCCCTGTCAGCCAGTCCATGTAATGATTTACTAAGCCTTTCCCAACCCATGGATTGTGAGGCAATCCTGAATTCATCCAAAGACGCGGACTTTCGATACTACCTGCAGCCATCACTACAACCTTTGCCTGCAACTCTTCCTTTTCACCTGTCCATGTATCACGTATGACGACGCCAATCGCACGCAACCCTTCAGAAGAGTCTATATCCGTTACTATTTTCAAAACAAATGCATTTGGCCTGATTGTGACATTACTTGTTTTTAAAGCAAGTGGCACATAGCTGACATTTGTTGAGCGCTTAGCAATTTTATCCATCGAGGGTCCATGAGGACAACCGTTGACACAATGCCCCGCAAGAGTGCAGCCTTCCATCCAGGATAGTTCCTCTAAACGAACATGAGGATTTAAAATATTGTTATTGGGAGGTAAGATCGCGTTAGGTTGTGGCCGAAAACCCGGGACTGTTACATCCAGTGTAGGAATCAGATGCCACCCAGCCTTTTTCGCCCCATAGTAGAATAATTCTTCTTTTGCAGTAGTCGGTGCAAAGTTTACCGGTAATGTATCTTCAACCTTTTCATAGTATGGAATAAGTTCCAGATAAGATAGTGGCCATACATGATCTACAGCCATTGGGAATGCTCGGGGGCAATTAGCTGTATAAACTTGGGTTGTTCCACCAACACCTGAGCTTTGCCAAATCATCCCCTTCTGTTTTATATTCCGAAACCATTGGGAACGACTGCGGTCAGCAGGCCCCCACCGAAATCTGCCAGATACCAAATCATTCATATTCTGTTCATACTTGTTTACCAATTGTTTATAAAGGCTTACATCCAAATCATCAAATGTAGAACTAATTTTGGCACCAGGCTGCAGATTCGGATTCTGCCATTTTTTATTTCCATACCATGGCCCTGCTTCTAAAACCAACACCTTTAATCCCATTTCACCAAGTTCTTTCGCGATGACGGCTCCGCCACCGCCAGAACCAATGACAATCACGTCCTCTTTCGCCATGAATCTTCCCCCCTCTTATGCGGAAATGCCATTAAGTATCCACGAAAATCACGATAGCCAAAAGCAGGACCTGGATATTGTACTTCGATCCAGCCTGGTGGAAAATATTCGATTCGTCTAGATTCAGGCGGAAGTAGACGTGTTGATCCATATGCATTCCATTCCGAATAATGCCCAAACATCGTAAGTTGATTTAGTACATCCATCATATTTTGAATAAGTCCTGGGTTATTTTGATAAGGTGAAGGCAAATTTTCGAGATTCAATTCAAGTCGCTCCAATAGAGTAATAGCTTTTAACCTGTCACTCTCCATAAGAGAAGCAAATGGACCGCCTCCCGAAAAGGCACATACATTTAGAGGATATTTCACCTGTCCCGTTTGGATTAATTGTGCGGCTGCAACATCGAGCAATTGTGCTGTTGATTTTGAGAAGGTTGGATGAACTAGTTGTAATTGCATTTCTATTGGAATGCTTATAGAGTGATCTAAAATCCAAATTATATATTCATAAACACTTAGATCAAGTGCTTCATCTACTTGTGCCATTTTTATTATTTTATTATAGCTAGTAGTTGGTGGGATAATAGCGTGTTCGAGTGCCTGAAAAGTAGCTCTCGTATATGGATTATAGATTCCATTGTATGCTCTATTTTTCGCTATCTTGCTTACCCCCTTAAACGTTCAAAAATCATTTCATATTACTCTTTATCCTTATTTAGCTGATGATTTTTCTATGTCAGGAAGTTTCGGTTCATGGTAACAGTATCGATCGATCCATGAAAATAAAGATATGGACAAAAGAAAAAAGATCCTCTTAAAAGTAAAGGATCTTCTAAAATATTCGTCAATGTCGTTAATTACTACTATGAACTCCCATTCCTGCCTTAGTAACGGATATATTTGATGGACGATGGAGATCCCCTCCATACTAGGCGATTACCACTAATAAACAATGAAAGTGACCTTAATGAGTAGGCTTTTTTTTCAGTTCCATGTGAGTATCAGTTGGTATTTTATCAAGAATAATACTCGTCATAGAACCAATAAATGCACTTCCAATAATATCAGATGGATAATGATGGCCTACCCAAATACGTGAAAAGCCAGTTAAGCCTGCCAAAACCATCATGATTAAACCAAGGACACGGTTATAAAGAAAGATAGATGTTGAAATAGCAAATACTAACAGCGTGTGTTTACTAGGAAACGTTGAATCCATTTTTGATGGAATCAATATGCCTACGCGGCGTTTCATAAAAGGACGTGGTTTAAAATAAACCAATTTAATGATTGTATGTATGATCAAGGTAATCCCCGAAGATTTCACCGCATTTCCAGCAGCTTTTTTATTGGAATCATTTCTAAACCACATAACTATCAATACAAAAACAAATACATATCGAATCTTATTTGAAATCACTATCATCAATAAATCAATGGGTGTACAACGTCCTGATAGACCGTTGATGATATTAAAAGCTTTGTTGTTCATAAAAAAGGATCTCCTAACCTTATAGATATAAATAAAATTCCCCGTGAAGCAGGAATTATGTATAGATAACTCTAATTAGTTGCAACAATAAACGAAAGCAATCATATCTTACAGTTACCTGAAGAACTGCTGTCTCGTACCAAATGTACAAGTATATTTGGTATTTTATTGAAACTTTTTCTTTCGTTTAAAATAAGTGGTGGTGGATTCATGTGTTAGTAGATGCTTATTAAGGAGTTGGTTTTATTGGACCTACTTGTAGGCATATTACACTTTGTTGGTGAAATCACTTCTGCTGCAGCTATGGCAGCTTGGAGTTATTTTCATGAAAAACTTGAACGGAATAATTGATATAATGGGGGGGCTAGTCTGTTTCGATTAGTCTCTTTTTATATCGCATTTTCTTTTGAAGGACATCAATCTGTATGTTATTCAAGTGTCTAAAACGTCATATCATTATAATTACTTAGACAGGAAGAATTCAGATGTTATGATCAAAAGGCAAGTTTAACAGAGCTTATAAAATAATAAATACCCAAAGAAGTTGGCGTATTCCATCCAAGATAAAAAATCATAATTTCCTTGCAATTGAAAGAATTATCTGTTATATTACACTCAATTACATATTTCTTATTTCAAAACCTTTTGAAGTGAGGATAGAGGCGCAAAGATCATTAGTATACAATTCGAGGAGAATGAGATCCAGTGACGATTGTAGAAAGGGGTATTTGCCGAAGCGGAAAGAATCTCATGTTCTTGAAGCTGGTTCTGCTATTGAATAAATACAGAACTGTCATATAGGAAACTATATGGAGGGCTATCGCACGGGAACGATTTTTGATTCTTATTGTTTCTAATGCAACAGCGAATCCCTCGTTGTTGCTTTTTTGCGTTTATGGAAAATTGCCCTACCCTCCTCTTATTAAAAAATACAAAAAGGGTGTGTAGATATGAATTTTGGTCAAGTATTAACAGCAATGGTGACTCCGTTTGATCATAATGGTGAAATCGATTTTGAAGCTACGAGAACGTTAGTGAATCATCTTATTGATAATGGCTCTGATGGACTAGTGATCGCTGGGACAACAGGCGAATCACCAACACTAACAACTGAAGAAAAAGTAGAATTTTTTAAATTTGTTGTAAACGTTGTTGCAGGAAGAGTGCCAGTCATCGCTGGGACCGGCTCTAATAATACAAAAGCATCGATCAGCTTAACTCGTCTTGCTGAGGAAGCAGGAGTTGATGGCATTATGCTGGTCACTCCATACTATAACAAACCATCACAAGAAGGCATGTACCAGCATTTTAAAGCCATTGCCGAATCAACGGTATTACCAATCATGCTTTACAATATACCAGGTCGAAGTGTTGTTAACATGACGGTTGAAACGATTGTCCGCCTTTCAAACATAGAAAATATTGTTTGCATCAAAGAAGCAAGCGGTGACCTTGATGCGATGGCGCAAATCATAAGTAAATCAGCTAGTGATTTTACATTGTACAGCGGTGATGATGGCTTAACAGTACCTGTATTAGCGATTGGTGGGGCTGGAATTGTTTCCGTTGCTTCCCACATCATTGGCAATGAAATGCAAAATATGATCAACAGTTTTAAAAATGGCGATGTTATCAAAGCTGGTGTATTACATCGCGAGCTTCTGCCGATTATGAACGCATTGTTCGCTGCACCAAATCCATCACCTGTAAAAGCAGCCTTGAATATGCGCGGGATTCAAGTTGGCGGTGTTCGCTTGCCGATGGTGGCTTTGAATGATGACGAGACAAGAGCTTTAAAGAGTGTTCTTGAAGCTAGTAACATCAACGTTAGCAGCTAACTAACCATAAACAAAAGGATAGATGAACAGGCAAGTCCTTATCAAGACCAAAAAAGAGATAGATAAATGGAAGGACATGACATATTAGTCATTTATAATATGTCATGTCCTTTGTTCTTTATGGGAAGAAAGTAGGCTGTCTTAATTTCTCTTTGTCCTCAATAATTATCTGTGTACCCGCGTGTGCATCGAGTATTGAACTGATTACTTTTATCCAATCCCCAAAATTAGAGAGTACTTCTCCTTCCAGTTCGATTTTTTCATCACTTGTAAAGGCTTGAGTTGTAGTACCAATACTATCTAAAAATGTTCCAATGCTTCCAACCCAAGACGACAGTACTATTTGTCTTTCATTTTCATCTGCTCTAACTTCCTCACTAATCAACATAATTTTAGATAAATATAATGATTCCATTATTGCACCGATGAATTGAATCCAGACTGCAATGGAAACCTGTTTTTCAAGTTGGTTAATCAATTCCTTATTGTCATTATGACTACTTTCTTTGGTTTGATTTTTGGTTTCTGATTGAGTATTCACTTTATTTCACCCCATTCTTTATACACGTTATGCAATAATATGGACAAATGCGAATGTTAAATTTACTTTTGATGGGGATATAATTATTCAACTCCCTCTATATAGAAAGGAAAAAGCGATCCTTCTTTATTGAAGCATCGCATCCTTTCCTTTAAATACATTTAAGTGACATGGGTATATACCTTTCTTTTCTATAAATGAAGATCTATTAACTTTTCCGCATTGATCATATTACTTCTACTTTTTTCTTAACCGGGATCCAAATTTCGCTTTTAAATGTTGGTGATGTTAAATCTTTACCCTCGTTCCACAATATTTCTGGTCCTTCTGTCTGTTGATAGTATGAAGATGGAAACCATTCGGCATATATACGTCCCCAAGTTTCTTGCAGTGTATGAGGAAAAGGACCGACTGAATCGAATACTGCCCACGTTAAGGCAGGAATATCGAGTTGTGTAAGGTTATCCGGACAATCCTTCGTTGTTGCCACACCAATATAATGATCAAGATCTCCTTTTTCCTCCATTCGGCCTTCCGAAAAATTTGTTGATGCCTGAATCAGTCCGATCGGTTCAACATTAGATAGTTCTTTCAGTTTATTGATCATCTCCATATTCAATATTTTCCACATTGCTGTTATTTCCGTGTTTTCTCCTTGGAATACAATCGGCACTCTTTTCTTAATCCCAACGATGTGAAATGCCGCTTTTTCTTCGATTCGGTACTTCATTTCACTTCCTCCTTTAATTGATAATTGGAAGGTCATTTGTGGATAGGCCTTTAGTGATTGCCCATTATTTCTGGCCTGTGATGGTGTTACACCATGCAATCCTTGAAAAGCTCTCGTAAATGAATCTGCTGAGCTGTATCCATATTGCATTGCAACATCAATTATTCTGATGTGACTGTTAGTAAGCTCAAATGCTGCAAGGGTCAGGCGTCTGCGACGGATGTATTCTGAGAGCGTAATACCTGAGAGGAAAGAAAACATCCGTTTAAAATGATATTCAGAACAGAAGGCAAGCCTTGCAACTTCTTTAAAGTCAATCTCATGTGTAAGATTTTCTTCTATATACAGTAACGCTCGATTCATGTTCTTAAGCAAATCCATTACATAACCTCCTTCATCAAAAGAATAGCAGGAATTGATTATTTCCATCCGACATTTTGTGCACCATTATGTAGTGTTACGTTTAAATGCAACATATCCGATTAGAATACCTAGTTCATCCTCCAACACATATCATTTCACATTATCTTCCCTTAATAAGGAAGAAGTGACGACCATTGTACAGTCATCACTTCATTCCTTCATTCCTGATACTCATCCTCACTAAATATTTCAGCAAGAAATTTATCCCTATGTTGTAAAAAGTATTTTGTTATTTGATAATGATCTGTCATTTCATAATCGATCTGTGCAATTTGTTCCTGATCAAAACTTAAAATATCTGCATTAGGATACCCCAATAAGATTGGAGAGTGTGTGGCAATGATAAACTGAGCATTGCCTTTAGAAGCTAAATCATGAATAATTCTCAAAAAAGTTAATTGTCTTTGTGGTGACAACGCTGCCTCTGGTTCATCTAAAAGAAAGATGGATTCCTCTTTAAAGCGATGTAAAAATAATGACAAAAACGATTCTCCATGTGATTGTTCGTGAAGCGATCGTCCACCGTATTGACGAAATCAGGAATCATCCACTTCATCAATATGTGTAGCAAAGTTATAAAACGATTCTGCTCGTAAAAAGAATCCGTTCGATATTTTAGGTAACCAGGAAAGTCTTATATATTTACCGAGCACAGATTCTGATGCATAAACATCATATGTATTATTGCGTCCCCCACCTGCTGTATTGAATTCACATTTGTCTGCAATCGCTTCTAACAAAGTCGATTTGCCAGAACCATTTTCGCCAACGAAGAAGGTTACATTCCTTTTTAAAGAGATCTCTTGGAGATTTCTTATCGCAGGAATTGAAAACGGATAACGATGAAGAGAAGGTATATCCTCACGTAAAAGTGTAATTCTTTTTAAAAACATTTTAAATCACCCATAAGAAAGTATATCAGATAAAAAAAGAGAGATGGAAACAAGTTCAAAATACGGTGATTGTTCACAAAATTGCCTGATAGTAAAAAGAAAATTCTTCCGACATTCCCCTATCAAAATGAAAGGACATACATAAAACGCTTGAATACAGGAAAAATATCCATATCAATAAAGCAAAGGAAGTTATAAAAGTGAAAAAGAGAAATACATTTATTATTTTAATGACCATTTTGCCTTGGCTAAGTATTCCGCTTCTTGGTGTCAGGACCTTTAAAAGATTTCTTCCAAGTGTAATATTTATGAATTTATATCTAGTAGCAGAAGGCAGATTCGCGGAAAAGAAAAAGTGGTGGTGGTTTCCATTCTCTGTAAAACCTAATGTATTAGCAGAGCTACCCTTAATCATTGGTCCATTTTTTGTTGGCTCATTTTGGATTTTGAAATACACTTACGGAAAATTCAACTTATATCTTTTGGCCAATGTTATCATTGACTCTTTATTTACCTACCTTGGCATGAATTGGCTTAAAAAGATCGGGTATGTTAGTTTAGTTAGGTTAACAAAGTTTCAATTATCATTAGTATTTTTAATAAAAACATTTTTATTGTATGGCTCTCAAGTTTTATATGAAAAATGTTTCAATCCATCTTTGAAATAGAATGCAGTTGAATGAAGAATTTGTATATGGTACGGACGTTAATCAACCTGTACCTGCAGAAAAAAGCAGCATCATATTTGAAAGACACTTCAATAGTATAATCAGATTTTGACTTACGGTGAAAATATAAAAGAGTAACACATGTGCGTTACTCTTGGAATTTAAATAAAACCATGCAAAAAATAACATCAGTGTGCAGAAACAAAAGTGAGGCATCTCTCAAACGATCATGTACTACTTAATCTGATACTTTTCCATTTTTTTATATAATGTCCCCCGAGAAATACCCAATTGTTTAGCTGTCTTTGTTAAATTATACCGATTATCACGGAGAGCCTTCATGATTTGGGTATGTTCATCTTCTTCATTTTGGGGGATCATGGTCTCTTGTGTCTCTTTTTCTTTCTTCCCTGCAGATTCTACAATGTAATCTGGTAAATGGGCTGGAAGGATTCTGGCATTGTCAGCGAAAACAAGGGCATGTTCCATCACATTTTTCATTTCTCTGACATTACCTGGCCAATCGTATGATTGCAAAATCTCTACCGTCTCAGGCATCAAGATATAATCAGAAACATGAGGATTTTGCTTTCTCAAAAAGTACTCGGCGAAATGTACAACATCATCTTGGCGTTCCCGTAGCGAAGGAACTTTTAATTCAATCACATTCAAACGATAATATAGATCTAAGCGAAATTTTCCTTCTTCGGTCGATTTTTTCAAATCCTTATTTGTTGCAGCTATTATTCTTACGTCTAAAGGGCGAGGACGGTATTCGCCAACGCGAGTCACCTGTTTTTCTTGCAGTACTCGCAGCAACATGGCCTGGATCGGAAGCGGAAGTTCCGCAATTTCGTCAAGAAACACCGTGCCGCCATGTGCTGCTTCAAAAAGCCCTGCTTTTCCTTCTTTCATTCCCCCTGTAAACGATCCTGGTGCATAGCCAAACAATTCACTTGCCACAAGGTCATGAGCCAATGTAGCACAGTTCAACGCAACAAAGGGTTTGTCTTTTCTCAAGCTGTTGCTGTGAATGTATTGTGAAAGGACTTCTTTGCCTGTTCCGCTTTCTCCGATTAAAAGCACGGACATATCTCGTTTCGCAACCTTCTTTATTTTTTCCAGTAAACCCAGCCACTGTAGTGATTTTCCAATCACACCTGTTTGTGTCTCATCGTCACTCTCCGTCGTGCCGATCGTTGCTGGGCCCCCTCTATTGCTATGCTGGGGTTCTAAAGATGGGCGTTTACATGTGCGCATAGGTTTTCGCCGCATTTGGATAATGGCACCAATCATCTGATCACGGTAATACACAAACTGGAGGCATCCCCCTGAAGAATCACTTGAAAAAGGCAATGGGTGCTCTTTGGGAACGGATGTGGTGGAAAGACGAATAACCGATTGTTCTTGGCTCATTTGGAAGAAATGATGCCAATCAAATTGGTTGCTCCACTCCTGCTGCTGATTGATGATGTCAGGATCATTGCTTCGCACGATCTGTCCGTCATTATCAACAGCGATCAGGATATCATTCGCTATACGTAGTTCTTTTTCTAAGTAAGCGTTCTCAAGAAAAAGTTTATGAATCTGCAGTTGGCTAAATACTTCCATCTCTAAGCTTTTCGCCAGCATTTCTGTCAATACCATGGCATTGGCAGGAAAATCCTCCGTAAAACAGGTTAAATCCAATACACCTATCGTCTTACTGCTGATCGGATGAAAAATCGGAACACCTGCACAAGAGATCATCTGCCAGCTCTCACAGAAATGCTGCGCATCTTGGATCACGACAGATTTTCCAGCTATAAGTGTCGTACCAAATGCCGTCGTTCCGCATAACTCTTCACTCCATACTCCGCCAGGCACCGCATTGAAGGTTTTCAGCAGCTCCTTCAGCCCCTCCTCTGCGTATACGCTAAGGAGTCTTGCATGGTTATCCGCTAAAATGAAGGAATACCTTGAACTCGCAAATGACTTAATTTTGGGGATAATGGTCTGGAATGCACGGTATAACAGGCTAGAGGTTTGCAGCACTTGTATTTCCGCCTGCTTTAGTACTTTAGGTGATTTACGCAAATTCAAATCAACATTGTACGATAAGCTTCTATTCCAGGATTCAGCAATGACGGGTGGCGTATTAGCATTTACTTGTTTGCTGGAAAGGAAGTTATCTCTAGCAAGAATTCGTTCATGATACATAGATTAGCTCCCTCCATATATTTCTATTAACCTATTATAATACACAGTTACCATTGAAGGCGAGAATGCTCCCACTTCCATTTAAGTGTGAATCGTTCACTAGTGTATGGTAATAGCATTACTGGAATACTCTAGTACAACAAGAAAATCCCTAAGTCGCTTGGACAAAGGGATTTTTAACATAAGATCAGAACGGAAACGGACGTTTCTCCTTTTGCACAGACACCCAGCGAGTAGTCGTAAACTCTTCGAGAGACCAATCACCGCCATAGCGACCTAAACCAGAGGATTTTTCTCCACCAAATGGGATGTTAGATTCTGTGTTCACACTTTGGTCATTAACATGAATCATTCCCGTCTCGATTTGTAAGGCAACTTCCACACCATGCTCTACATCACGGGTAAAAATTGACCCACTCAAACCATAATCACTTTCATTCGCAATTTGAATCGCTTCTTCTTCACTCTCTACTGGTAAAATGGCTGCAACAGGTGCAAATTGCTCATTCTTTGCTATGGCCATATCATTGGTCACATTTGTGAGAATAACTGGTTCCATCAGGTTCCCTGCCACATTTCCCCGCTTGATACATACTGCCCCTTCACGGATAGAATCATCGATCCAGCCTTGGACTTTATATATTTGCTTCTTATTAATAAGCGGGCCAACAAATACGGAAGGATCAAACGGATTTCCTACCTTCACAAGTTGCGTTTTTTCCTTAAAAGCTTTAACGAATTTATCATAAATATTCTGATGTACGATAATACGATTTAATGCCATACAAATTTGACCTTGATGCAGGAACTTTCCAAACACAGCAGCGCTCGCAGCTTGTTCGATATCCGCATCCTCCAGAACGATCATCACATTGTTTCCACCAAGTTCAAGGGCTGCACGTTTTAAGTTTCTTCCACAGACCTCGCCAACCCGTTTTCCAACTGCTGTTGAACCTGTAAACGAAATAACCTTTGGAAGAGGATGTTCAATAAAGGCATCACCTATTTCGTTAATATCGGCAACAACTGCATTTAACAGCCCTTTTGGTAAACCTGCTTCTTCAAAAACCTTCGCAATAAATAACCCGCCGGAAATAAATGTTTGTAAATCTGGTTTGACGACAACACCATTTCCAACAGCTAAAGCCGGAGCAATTGCTCGAATCGATAAATACAACGGAAAGTTAAATGGACTAATCACACCGACTACTCCAACAGGCAGACGATATACACGGTTTTCTTTCCCTGGGATCACAGACGAAACAACCGATGCTTCCATTTTAAACGGCAATTGGGCAAACTGATTCATATCGGCAATCGAAAAATCCACCTCAGCATTCGCCTTTGCAAAGCTGCTTCCAGTTTCTGCGACAAGAATTTGGACAATTTCATCTCTACCTTTTTCTAAAACCTCGGCAGCTTTTTTCAAGACGGCTGAACGCTCTCCTGGACTTACCTTCTGCCATGCTTTCTGTGCTTTTGCTGCTGACTGATAAGCTACACCAACATCCTCAATAGAAGCCAGTTTAATTTTTACAAGCTCAGAAAGATCAAAGGGATTTTGATTCCTGTAGTCATTTTGGCTGTCCCCTTTTCTCCATTGTCCATTAATATATTGATTCGACCACATGCTAAATGTAGTTGTTACTGTTGCCATTTCTTTCATCCCCTCCAGGTCATTTATCCCATTTTAATGATTGGTTTAATTGTTGAACCGTTTTTCGAATCAGCGACAGCTTGATTAATATCTTCAAAGTTATAAAACTTCACTAATTTATCAAACGGGAATTTTCCTTCTTTATATAAAGAGATTAATTGTGGTATAAAGATACGCGGAATACTATCGCCCTCTACGACACCTGTGATTGTTTTATTTGCTAAAAGTAAGTCATTGACATCAATTTTTTCATCTGTTCCAAGCGGCGGTGCACCAATTTGACAGACAACACCGCGAATACCTAATGAATCAACAGCTTGTCTTAAAATACCAGGTACTCCAGCTGTTTCTACAGCATAATTCGCACCACCTGCGATGATTTTTTTCACTTCTTCCGGAACATTAACATTTCGTCCATTAATTGTGTGTGTTGCCCCTAACTCCTTTGCAAGTTCCAGCCGATTATCATGGACATCAACAGCAATGATCGTCCCACATCCAATTGCTTTTGCAGCCATAAGTGCACTTAGACCAACTGCACCTGCTCCAAACACAACTATGCTTGATCCTGATTCTGGCTTTAAACGATTTAGGACAGACCCACTACCTGTTTGGATTCCACACCCTAAAGGCCCTAGTAAAGCTAAATCGACATCTTTATCTACCTTCACAACGTTACGCTCATTGACAACGGTATATGTCCCAAACGAAGATTGGCCAAAGAAAATGGATAAATCCTCGTTGGCATGATTGTGATGGCGGCAAGAACCATCCTCCATCTTACCGACAAAATTCAATTCAAAAAATCGCTCACAGACAAATGGATGTCCTGACAAACATTGGTTACATTTTCCACAATGGGCAAATCCCATCACAACGTGATCTCCCGGCTCTAAAGTTGTTACCCCAACTCCAACTTTTTCAACAACACCAGAACCTTCATGCCCTAAAACGGCTGGAAGAGGGACTGGGTATTCTTGGTCTTGTGCGACCATATCGGTATGGCAAACACCTGATGCGACAAGACGAATTAGTACCTCGCCAGCTTTTGGCTCATCAAGCTGAATGGTTTCAATTTTAAAGTCTTCACTTTTAGAATTAGTAACAGCTGCTTTAATTTGCATGAAAATAACCTCCTATGTTTTGCTTTTTAAAATGAACTAGTAGGTAATATTGAAACTACAAAAACCATCATGTTATCGCTTTCAACTTTAGAAGATTGAGAATTAGAAGTATCTCATCTTTTTATTATGCAATTCATATGCCAACCAGTTAGGACAAACAAGCATTTAAAGAAAACCAACAAAGTTACTACTTCATTAATAAATGGAAATACAAAAACGGGAGGAATTGGATAAAAATGAACAGAAGCTCTGAACAAAAGTGAACAAACTGTTCACTTTGCATTGAACAGTTTGTTCAAAGTAAGAAAAATAAAAAGGAACATGAATGGACTTAGTTAAATAAGTCAAGGGTAAGATACTGGTTGGAGCTTGTATTTTAAAAAAAGCATGTTGAAATGATCAACATGCCATGAAACAGATATTTAGGTAGAGGGGATTAGTCACCATTCTTTATATCGATAAGAAAAAGGACATTCCTTTGTTCCATTCGTGCACCTTCACTATCTACTATTACGAATATTTTTTTAAAAATTATAGATACATAAATGATAATATTTTCCTTTCTAATAGGTAATTCTATTGTTAATTAAATGATGAGGGAGATATTTTACAAAATGCAGACAAACTTTTATGAGAACATGGATTCATGACTGGGTACAATATATTTGTTATTGCACTTGGCAATTTATAGGGCCCCCCTGATTCCCTTAATTTTGCTTTATTTTCTAATGGTAGAAAAAGAGCGATATTATTATGATTTAAGGTCAGCGCTATTTTTAAATTGATTACTATTATTTTCTTGAATTAAACTAAAACACGCCCATCTAATTATATAAACTAAATTAGTACAACAATATAGGAGGTTACATTTTGGAGAATATTAGTCATAACCTTGAACTTACTTCAGCTGAAATAGCTAATCTTTGGACTCAGTATATGAATGATTCATTATCAATTTGTATCTTAACTCATTCTATTGAACATGCAAAAGATGATGAGATTAAGGATATCCTTACATTTGCACTTAGCATCGCACATTCCCATATTGAAAAAATCACAGAGTTTATGAATCAAGAGAAATTTCCTATTCCTAAAGGGTTTTCAATAGCAGAAGATGTTAATCTGAATGCCCCTCCGTTATTCACAGACAAATTTATGATGGTTTATATGCATGTCATGACATTACTTGGATTGACAGGCTACGCGGGTGCTATTGCAACATCATGCCGGGAAGATCAGGTTGATTATTTTATCAAATGTAATAGCGAAACGATGGAGCTTTATAAACGAGTTGTGAGGATCATGCTTAATAAAGGAATTTATAGTAAACCGCCACGAATTAATGCCCCTAGTGAAATTGATTTTGTGAATAATCAACGCTATTTAACTGGTTGGTTTGGAAAAAAAAGACCTCTAAACGCTGTTGAAATTAGCGGTATCAGTTTTAATATGGTGAAAATTATCGTCAAAGTTGTATTAGAAATTGGCTTCGGGCAAGTTTGCCAAACAGAAGAAGTGAGACAATATTTCAAAAAAGGAAAGAATCTTTGTGAAAAACAATTCGGTATACTTAGTTCTACTTTAACAAAAGATGAATTAGCATCACCAGCTTCATCGGTATCTGAAATTACAAATTCAACGGTTCCGCCCTTTTCAGATAAACTTATGTTAAATCATATTGTCATCCTTGTTTCATCAGCTATTGGCTATTACGGAGCGGCTGTATCTGTTTCTACTAGAAGAGACTTAGCTTTAGAATACACACGTCTTATGGCTGAAGTAGGTCTTTATGCAGAAGATGGAGTGCAACTTTTGATTGAAAACGGATGGATGGAGCAACCACCTTTAGCTGCTGACCGAGAAAAACTCTCATAAAAGAAGTACTGTGTACTCCTGGTTAAAATAAGGATTTATTAGAATAGTATTGCGTTACAAGGCTGTGCTCAACTCTAAATAGAAAGATCCTTAAAAATATACTTTTAAATTGATTAACGTTCAAGATAATTATTTATACTTTTATAATTTGTTTTCATGGATACATAAATATAGTTACTGTTTTATTCTTGTTTTTCTTTAAGCAATTTTGGATGATGATGTATTTTATCATTCGCTTCTTCTAAAGAATACCATTTTACAACATTGTAAAATGGTATTCTTTATTATGTTAAATGTTGGATCTAGTTCAATAGTTCTCCATTTCTTTGTACTTACATTAGGCACCTTTTTATATACCCTACATAAATTAATAAACAAAAGAGTGAGTTCATTATGCAACTTTATCAAAACACAAACTATAATAGCTTGTTAACGCCGGGTCAATACATGTTCTCGAATTATTTTCCAACAATTATGAAACAATTATCACCTACTTACAGCATCTCAGCAGAACCGGTTTTTCTTGATCATTTACTGATGAATTTAGGTAAAACCATTCGCGTTGTAACAATTAATGATTCATTAGAAGGAACATTAACAGGAGTTGCTATTGACTATATCCAGCTCACCGTGGGTGATTTCAACTATCATATTCGTTTTCAACATATTACTTACTTCATAGGTAAACCTTGATTAATCCAATTGATTTTTTATATTTAAATAGAATCTAATTTATTTCTATTTCTACATCAAAGGATTTGAACTGAATACCAAATCCCGGACTTGAAATCCACGAGTGCATCAGCTACTTCCGTTTAACTTTCAATATAAATAAACTTACACTTTAAGAGTAAGCATCCCCATTAGCATGCTGTAGAAAGTAAAAATCTTGACGCTGATAAACTGGAAATACCCCACCCATTAAGACTCTTACTATCTGCCTTAAAAAATACTTAAAAATTTAATTACGATAAAATATCCAGCAAAAAGTGACTGTCCAAGAAGAACTACCCCAAACATCATTGCCGGAATGACTCTTACTCTAGCAAGAAGTCCTGATCTTGCCGGATTTTTCCGTTCCAAAAGACCTTGTCTGCATACTTGAATACCGTTAAAAATCGATTGGATCAGAAAGAAGGAGGCTAGAAAGATACCTATATGCATAATGGCGATGTCATACCTGAAATAAATAGGTAAAGCTAATAAAACAATAAATGTAACCGCCCATAAGATGCCAAAAAAGTTTCGAATCCACAGTAAAACAGCAACAGCCATTAAACCCATAAATATATATAGAATATATAGGTAGTTGTAATTAGCAACGAAATAAAATAATCCAATTGCGGCGAGTGACTCCCCAGTATATGCTGCATAGGAAATAATATTATGTTTAAATCCGGAATTTTCTATGTTTGTTATTCGTCTTGAACGTTCGCTATGCAACTTTATTTTCTTTGAATACCCCCCTCCTAAAATGACACGAATGATTTCGTAAAGAAGGGTATTGCAAAGAGAAAAATAGACTCTTACATAAGGAATTTGCGATACAATCAATGCAATGAATAGATAAACAAAAATAGGTAATGTATGGTTCATGATGAATCTCCTTTCTTTATCGATACAGTTAAAGAAGCACCTAACTTATCTGCCGGTGCTTCCTTGCCAATTTTCTTAAATTAGCCTGCCTTAGACTCACTCTCTTTTTCACTCTTTAGCTTATCTATCTCTCTATTTAATTCCTCTTCATTCACATAATTTCGATATGCAGCATCATGCTGTGCCAAAGGGTTTGCAAATTGGCTGCCAGCTTGTACCTCAGCTTCTATCAATAAAATTCGTTCTTCTGCCCGGGCTACCCCTCTTACGATATTATCTGTTTGGAAAGAACCAGTAGCTTTTTGAATCTGTTTAATAGACTGAGCCACATTCGCACGTGATGCCAGTAGCATTTTCTTATGCTGTAATTCGGAATATATTTCTTGCAGTTCAATTAATTTTTCCTTTAGCAGTTGGGTTTGCCCTTGAATTGCTTCATATTGCTGCTGATAAATGCTTAGTTGCTTCTCGTGATTTAACTTTTCCTGCACAGCCAATTTCGCGATAGCATCCTCTCCCATTTCAATAGCGAGCTTCGCCTGCCGGGTTCTTTTGGCCAATATATTCTTAGTATCCAAAACAAGTACCGCTTGTTTATTTTCCACAAAAATTTGACGGGAAAGAGCCGTCTGAGCTTTTGCCATTTCTTGCTCCATTTCTCTTGAAAATTCATTCAACATCGCGATTGGATCTTCCAACCCATCAAGCAAACTATTAATATCAGCCCTTGCAATTGTTTTTATTCTATTAAAAATACCCATTTTAGATAGTCTCCTTTTTATTTGTTATATTTTTTTCCCACTGATCTAATAATCCTTCATTTTTGGTCATGATCGGTTTATGTGAATTCATCATAGATGTATCGACAAACTGTTGCATCGAAGAAGCCTTCGCTTTCCGTCTTAGCCATTTCACTAAGAGAACCAAAATAACGATCCCGGCAATCAGGAATAATAGGAATCCGAGCCAGGAAAATCCTCCTCCATTATGTGGGCTGTTCATAATGTGGTGACCTCCTCCGAAGCCTCCTCGTGGTACCATTCCTCCACCTCCATGTCCATGTGGTCCAGCTGCCAGGGCACTGTAACTGCCTAACAGAAAGTAGGCTCCTAAAACCATTGGAGTGATGATCGTACCCCAAAAAATAGTTTTTTTCACTTTAGCATTCATCGTTTTTCTCCTCCTTTCGTTCTCGATGTTTATAGATTAATAGAGAATGGTGAAAACTTGGTGAAAAGCGAAATCTTTTTTAAAAATTAATAGAAAAAGTAATTCACATCTTAACAGGGTATAAAAAGGGGCTGAAATTAGTGGGTAATGATTTGGAGAATGGATTAAATGGTAGATTAATAGTAAAAGTATCGTGATATAAATGAGTGGCCGGTGCAATTTCAGGCATTCCTTATCTTCTAACTCAATTAATAATCATTAACAAGATTTCTCGTTATATTATCAGTATTATCTCTTCAAATTAGTTTATCTCTAAATAAAAAAGCCCTTACTTAATTGAGTCAGATCAATTGAAGTAGGGTTTTATATTATTATTAATATCTTTATTATTGATTATAATACAGCTGTCATTTCAATTTGAACTCTAAGACCTTCTCTTAGGTTTTGAATATTGCTATGTCTTGCTGGACGATTATCTTCATTTGGAAACATTTTAAGCCACTCGACATTTTCAACTTTTTTAATTCACGGTCTGTTAATGAAACGCTTAAAGGACCGATATCATCCGTCGTTCCTCCGGCAAGCTCCATAATTCATTAGAGCTATGAGAGACTTTTTTTGCTCTTTCTTTGAGCGTTTTGGTCTTCATCGGTGCTATGAGGGACTTTTCTTGTTCTTTCTTTGAGCGTTTTGGTCTTCATCGCAGCTATGAAGGACTTTTCTTGCTTTTTCTTTGAGCGTTTTGGTCTTCATCGCAGCTATGAAGGACTTTTCTTGCTTTTTCTTTGAGCGTTTTGGTCTTCATCGCAGCTATGAAGGACTTTTTTGCTCTTTCTTTGAGCGTTTTGGTCTTCATCGGAGCTATGAAGGACTTTTCTTACTCTTTCTTTGAGCGTTTGAGCCTTCATTGGGGCTAGATGAGAAATCCCCCCCCTTGCGAAAGCCTTATTCTATGTATTTCTTAGTTGCTGTTCAATTAATATAGTGAATATCATCTTTAAAATAGAAGGAAAAGGCAATCATTCAAGATACATAAAGACAAGGAAGAGGAATTAGTAGCCTTGCTAAATATAGCAGGTGATAAAGCCAACAATCTTGATTTACAAACTACAACTCATATTTATCACTTTGTACTAATCAAAAAAAAGTTGGATCTACCATTTGCAGAGATCCAACTTGAATTTATTTATAGATTGTAAGTATCAAGGAATCTGCCTCAATACGTCTAGAGTGTCTTTGTTTCCAGGCGAAATCCTTCAACAACCACATCTTCATCGATCTCAACTAATAGGCACCGTTTTCCATTGTAAGTGATATATTTTACATTTTTCAGCTCTTTTGGATTGACGGTTAGATCTGCCACTTTCGTATTTATTTTAATGGATTTAGGTATGATATTGCTTGCTTTGATTTCATGTTTTTCGTCATCTACGACACTTTTGAAAGCATGTTCCACTTTAGCGGTATCTACATTTTCAACGCCGCTTACCGCTAGGATTCGTTCGACGTCCCGAGAATCCAGCATAGGAGATTCGCTTTCTTCATCTTCTTCATTTTCTTGGACAATCTTATCGATTTCCTCATAGACATTTGAAATGACCTCGGAGTCCACTTCGTCTCCCATCACAATTTTTAAGATTTGTTCGAAGCTGTCCTTATCTTCCACGGCGGTAATGATCTCTTCACAGTTGAGAACTTCTTCTATAAATGACACATCTGGCTGATTCACTTTTCCTCCGCAATAGAGAATATGATTCACATCTGCGGAATTATCATTAAAAGCAGGAAACATAAAACCTGTTAACGGAGCAGTCAAATTAATAATTGGATCAACTGCGTTATTTGCTTTAAATTCTTTCTCAATATAATCAAACAGCAAGGCCTTTTTCGGCTGATCAGTTTTATTAAGACTGCAAAGGATAAACTCGCTGGAATAAACCTCATCATTCCCTCCAACTTCGGATTCCGGATCTCGTTTCCTCGTCGCCTTTTGATATTCCCCGCGGATAAATGTCACTACGGTATCAAATTCATAAACAGCATGAGCAAACATTTTCTCGACAATTTTGAGCATATTTTCATTCCAATCTTCCGTTGAGTCTGCTCGTAATCCTTCGAAAAGGATGGTTTGTGTGCTGTCTTCCACATCACGGATGAATTTCAGCTCAAACAGTTTGGCATCAAGATGACCTGTCAAAACCTTTTTAAAGTTTGCTAAAAACAATTCTTGTGCTTCTTGTTCTAACAATTGAAAAGGTTGACTGACCTGATGGTAAATCTCACCTGTTTCTTTCTTTACATACACATTAAAGATTTCCCGAATGTTTAGCATATGATTGTCCAATTTAAATTGCTTTCGTATAGTAGCGATGTCTTTTTTATTCATTTGTCTCATCTCCCATTTCTGATTATACGATTCAGACAAGAAAATAGTAATACTTGATATTTTTTCATTTTTAATAGTTGATAGAAATCATATTCGTATTGTCCTATTTTAATTGAGATACATCTCCACTGACTCTAAATGAATATTATCTTGCTACAAACAGATGTTCAGCTTTTGTTCAATAAAAAAAGCCATCAAATGATGACTCTTAGTGTATTTTTTCATTAATTTTTAGGGCACCTCTATTTTTCTCTTTTCTTTATCTTTACTCCATTTGAAAAACTTGTTTAAAAACATATAAATGTTCTTGCTTTCCTTTGCCATAAGTGGTCCCACAATGGCCAAAATAAGAACATAGAGAGCAGTGAAAGGTGTTAAAATAGGACTTAACCCTGCCGTAATTCCTAAATTCGCTACAATAATCGAAAATTCCCCACGTGCCATAATGGTTAACCCGATACTTGTTGAGGCTTTATGAGATAGATTCGCCTTTCTTCCTGCTATCATCCCTGCCACAAAGTTTCCTATAATCGTAAGCAATGCTGCACCTAAAGCCAGCCAAATTGCATCAGCCAATGTTGCTGGATCAATACTCAGTCCAAAGCTGAAAAAGAAGACTGCTCCAAAGAAGTCCCTAAAGGGAACGACCAGATGTTCAATACGATCTCGATGCTCCGTTTCTGAAAATACCAAACCTAGCAATAGGGCACCAATCGCTTCTGCCACATGAAGTGTTTCTGAAAACCCTGCAACAAAAAATAAGATAGCAAATATCACAATGATAAAAATTTCATCTGATTTTATATTTAACCATTTATTTAATAATGGAGCACCTTTTCGTGCGATAACAAAGAACATGAACATATAGCCAACAGAGATAAGAACCGATGTGAAGATTCCGAGGAAAGAAGTAGAACTAGCGAGTAATACTCCCGACATGGTCGTTAAAAATAAAGCAAGGAAAATATCGTCAAATAATATTATCCCAAGGATCAGCTCTGTTTCCGGATTCGCTGTTCTTTTTAAATCCACTAGAACTTTGGCTACAATTGCACTAGAGGATACGCTGAGGAGTCCAGCAATAATAAGCGTTTCCATCCAAGGCATTCCTGAGATAAAACCATATAGAAGACCTAAGATAAAGTTGATTGCTACATAAACACTACCACCGACTACGATGTTTTTTCCCGATTTTGCCAATTTACCAACTGAAAACTCAAGCCCCAGGTAGAAAAGTAAAAAGAGCACACCTATTCGACCTAAAAATTGAATAATTTCATTACTTTCGATAAACGTAAAATCGAAGATCCCAATCGTTGGTGCATGTGGGCCAACAATCATGCCAAGAATGATAAGAAATGGGATGATTGAAAATTTTAGCTTATTTGCAATAATAGCTCCAATTGCTACAAGAACAAGTGCCGTACCTACTTCAAATACTAAATGATCCATCTAGTTTCCCCACCCCTTTTATGTTGATAGTAGTTTTTTAATTAATTCTTTTATTTGCTGTCTCCCTCCAGATACAACCAACGTATCTCCTGCTTCAATAACTGTGTCCGGACCCGGATTGTGTGACTTTTGAGTGTTCTTTTTCTTTATGGCAATGATATTTACTCCAAAGTTATTTCTGATATCTATCTCGCCAATCGTTTTATTTACCGCGGGTGCATTAGGTTCAACTTGATACCATTCAATGATAATGTCGTCAAAGGCAAAGTCTACTGTTTCTAAAGCCTTAGGTTTATAGGTCATACCACCTAATATACCCGCAATTTGCCTAGATTCTGAATCATTAAATGTGACACTGCTTAACACCTCTTCATGATCATCAGTATCAAAATGATAAATTTCTCTCCGACCGTCATCATGGATAACAATAACCAGCTTATCTTGATTTTTTGTAATAATTTCGAACTTGTACCCAATACCTGGAAGTTCACTTTCTCGAATATTCACTTTACTATTCCTCCTTAAAAAATGAATTAATGGATTAAGGTAATTCCGGATTAAAGATTCACATCAATTTCTGTTTTTATTCTTTCATCTTTAGAAATACCAAGATATTTAAGAGTTTCAGCTGGTGTTGAATGATGAAAATGTTTTTGAAGAAGAGAAATCGCAACTCCGCGTTTATAAGCATGATATCCAAATGTTTTACGCAAGGAATTTGTTCCTATTTTCTCCTTTATACCAACTGTTTCTGCGGCGTGATGAATGATACGATATGCTTGCTGACGTGTGATCGGTTTTTGAGTTTTAGCTGATTTAAATAAGAAGTCATCGTTTTTTAAATGACTTACTTGGATATAATACAGAAGCGCCCTTTTAATTTTAAGATTAAGGTAAACTACCTCCGTTTTTCCTTCCTTGTTGGGAAGGAAAAAAAAGTTCCTTATCGTGCCTTCATTTTCCACAACATCTTCAACCTTAATACCCAACATTTCCGTAATTTTTAATCCGGTATTAATTCCAAAGACAAAAAGAAGATAATCTCGTGCTGAATGTTTTTTTAAATATCTTTTTATGGAATTTATTTGTTTGATGTCTCTTAGTGCTTCTACATATTCCATATGATCCTTCTCCTTAATCCATGTTACTTAACCCTATTGTAAACTAATATTAAGTAACATACTAATAAAAAGGCTTATTCATTAAAAAAGCTTGTTTTACATATGAAGAATAGGCGATATACAATTTCAAAAAGATTCGCCCCAGACAACAGGCGTTAAGCTTTTCATTATGAAAAGACCATAAGTCGAAAACAATCTATTTCTTGGTACTGGTTGCAAGGTCTCTTGTAATAATAGGTTAGTAGAGCAAAATATTCTCTATTAGTTTGTGGGTAATATTTTTAGACAAATGATCAAAATACTAATTCAAGAGTATTTGTTAGTCATTACAAGATTTTGTTAGCTTATTTTTGACAATAAAAAATTCACCCAATCATATAAATTGGGTGAATAAATTCTATTTCTACTATTATCTTCTACTCAAGTTTCCCCGCCAACAATCGCCACATTCTGCCGTTCTGTCACAAATCCCCTGCCGTTCCATTTCAACACCGTCTGTATAAACCCTAGTCCATCCGCATTATACCTTCCGGCGATGCGCTGATATGCTTCAAGTTCATACGTTCCGTCTCTGTTAAAATCAATTGGATATAACCCAGAAAGCGGATTTACCCACCCTTTGATCGGTTCTTTCAATGTACCATTTGGGTTATAAATTTCCGATAAATATTCCTTCCCTTTATACGTAAGATCAAGAATATATTTTTCATTTTGACTATGACTAATCACTGTTGCTCTGTAGTAATCCTCATAGGTAACATCATATGTTTGACGTTCATTAAATACATCAGAATCAAAAATCTGTCTCATTCTGCCGTTCAGTTGAGAAAAGACATATGCATAAATCATTCCGCCGCTTCCACCGCTATCGATAACGACCAAAATATCCTCGACCTTATCGCCTGTAAAATCACCTAGAAAGAGTGTCGGGTTGTATCCGGCGTTGTTTTTCATCCCGATTTGATGATATTGATTTGTACGGCCGTTTCGGATGACAAGTGTAATATTTTGCCAAAACGGACTGTCAGGTGTCTTATCTGCCGTTAAAAAGACCTTGTCAATCGTACCGTCTCCATCAACATCACCGTGCTTTTCTGTAACAACAGAAGATCTGTTTTGGCTCAGGTTTCTTGATAAACCGTGCTGAAGGTTTGCCTGCATATTCAGTAATTCGCGTTTTAACGGGTATGAATATGGCATCAAAAGAGCGTTATCAATCGTATTCATCGCTTCTCCTATGAATCCCGCTTTCGCCTGTATATCGGCTAAACAGTACCAATAATACGGATCATTTGTTTCTTGAATTTTCATGTGATAGTAATGAATCGCTTTGTTGCGTTCATTTTCTTCCATGTTCCGATCACCTGCCTCTTTCATCGATAGTGAATTATATGCAGGCTGAAGGGTGTTCAAGACAGAAATATCGGACGTATGAAGGGATGAATCTAGCGAAAGCTTATTATCTTATTAAATAAGTCAGTGTTATCTCTGATGAAACATTCGTACAGGTGAAGAATTCGTATTTCCATTTGAATGCAGCTGCCAATAAAGCTAAATTTGATGAAGTTGTCTAAAGTTCAGAAGCTGCTGCATAACGGTATATGGGATATTTAATGTCTATTAATACTCCGTTTTTACTAAATTGATTAACTTTTGCTGCTCAAGCAGTTCCTTTGCACTTTCATATAAAAAATAAGCAGCATTTATTATGGCTGTTTCATCTAATGTAAAAGATGGATGATGCCAGTCTTCTTTTCCATTTGTACCAAAGAAAACAAAAGTACCAGGAACTTTTTTCAGATAATACGCAAAATCTTCTCCTGCTGGTGAAGGTTCTGGATCAATGACACGTAGTGACAGTTTCTTAGCAGCGTTTCGAGTTATTTCGGTTATGACAGAATGATTAGAAAGCTGTGGTGGTCCTGGATACCAGTAAATATCCTCTTTCTGTGCGAATGCTGCAGTAACATGCTTTGTAACAGCATAAAATCGTTCTTTAATTAATTCCCTAATCTCAGGGTTAAATGAACGGACTGTACCTTCAATTGTTACGCTGCCGGGGATAACATTCCATGTATTACCACCCTCGATTTTCGTCACACTAACAATCGCGCTTTTTAACGGGCTTACATTTCTACTGACAATTGTTTGTAGTCCTGTGATAAGCTGGGCTGCAGTAACAATTGGGTCATGACCATTATGCGGCAAAGCGGCATGAGCACCTTTTCCTCGTATAACCACTTTAAATCTGTCTACAGCTGCCATTAAGGGACCATTTTTTAACCCAATCGTCCCAACTGGTAAATCTGGTTTATTATGCAAACCAATTATTGCATCGACATCCTCCAATTGACCATCATCCATTACTTTTTTTGCCCCTGCTCCAAATTCTTCTGCCGGCTGAAATAATATACGTATATTTCCCTGTAAATTTTCTTGTTCTTCCTTCAGTAAATAAGCTGCACCAATTACCGCAGCAGTATGAAAATCATGGCCGCATGCATGCATTTTCCCCTTTATTTTTGAAGAAAATGGCAAGCATGTTTGTTCCTCAATTGGCAATGCATCAATATCTGCTCTGAGTGCTATTGTCGAACCTGGTTTTCCTCCCTTAATTTCAGCAAACACGCCCGTTTCAAGTGAAGTCGGCCGGATATCAATCTCTTCCTCACGAAGCCATGTTGCAATCGATTTGGTTGTTTCAAACTCTTCATTTGAAAGCTCTGGATATTGGTGCAGATGACGCCGAATGAATAGTAAACGTGATTCTAGGTCAGTTAGATTCATGAAATCCACCTTCCTCATATAAATCAAAACGATAGCATTTTACAAGTACATCTTTATTGAAGAATTCTTTCGAAGTATCACGCTTAAAACCTAACCATTCATACAATCGTATTGCCTTATGCATGATTTCACCTGAATGCAAGTACAAGTAATCGGCTCCCTTTGCTTTTGCATATTGAAGACTTTCTTTCAATAATGCTCGTGCTACTCCATGTCCCCTTGCAGCGGGATGTACAGCTAGCAATCTAACAATCGGAGAAAAGATCTCAAGTTCTGGTTTTCCATATGCTTTTTCAGATGTTTCAAATAACTGAAGGGTTCCAAGCACAAATGGTCCGCTTTTCGCGACCAGAATGCGATCAATTTCCGGATTATCAACGGATGATCGAATATTTTCCAAATACTCTAACCAACTTTCTGGATTTGGATAATGTTCCCCATACTGGTTATAGCTATCTATTAATAACTGACGTACCGTTTCTTTATCTTGTTCCTGAAGTTCATCGATTAATAGGATAGATGACATTTTCATATACCTCCTATTCTATAAAACAAATAACCTACTACCATTCTTAAAAACCGCAAACTTAATTCGCCTTTTCCCGTAACCAGTTGACCTCTGTCTCTCTTGAAATCCGCTTTAAAAACTTCCGTGTCCGTTCTTCTTTTGGATTAGTGAAAAATTCAAATGGTGTGCCTTCTTCAACAATGACGCCGTTATCCATAAAAATAACGTGGTCAGATACTTCACGGGCAAAGTTCATTTCATGAGTAACAATCACCATTGTAATTCCTTCTTGGGCAATATCTTTAATAACGGAGAGTACTTCACCGACTAATTCAGGGTCAAGTGCGGAGGTCGGCTCGTCAAAAAGAATCACTTCTGGGTTAAGTGCTAATGCCCGTGCAATACCGACACGCTGCTGTTGTCCACCAGATAATTGACTTGGGAAGTAATGAATCTTATCTAATAACCCAACTCTTTCAAGCACTTTCTCACTATGCTTTTGTGCTTCTCCTTTCTTTCTTTTTTTTGCGACAATTAATCCTTCCATGACATTTTCAAGAGCTGTTTTATGAGCAAATAGGTTATAGTTCTGAAACACCATCGCCGACTGTTTTCGAAGAGAAATAATCTCCTTTTTCTTTGCCGTATTTGCTGCAACCTGAACTTCACCTACCTGGACAGTACCTACATCAGGTCTTTCCAAATAGTTTACGCATCTGAGGAGTGTTGTTTTTCCTGAACCACTTGGACCGAGAATTGAGACAACTTCTCCTTTTTTAATCGTTAAGTCAATCCCTTTTAATACTTGCTGTTGGTTGAATGACTTTTTTATACCTTGTAAATAAATCATCGAACTCCTCCTCTCGTGTAAGCTGTCACTTTTTTTTCCGTTAGAAATGACAAGCCTTCAATTAGAATCGTCAATATCCAATAAATAATCCCCGCTGCAATAAACGCTTCTAGAAATTTTAAGTTTGTAGAAGCCACAATATTTGCTGCACCAGTTAGCTCTTTTTGCGAAACAATAAATGCAATCGAGGAAGTATGCAAAAATCCGATAAAAATGTTCGTAAAGTTTGGAATCGATTGTGCTAGCGCCTGCGGCAAAACAATCCGAGTCATCACTTGGTAAGTATTCATACCAACCGAGTATGCTGCCTCCACCTGACCCTTTGAGACGCTGGTAATTCCAGAACGAATGACTTCTGATAAATAGGCACCAGCACTTAAAGACAGGGCAATGAGGACGAAAACACTGATCGGGATTAACTGAGATCTACTTTCAAGTCCAACATTTTGTACAAAAGTATCAATTAAAAGCGGTAATCCAAAGTAAATAAGCATGATATGCATGATGATTGGCGTCCCCCGTAAAAAGGAGACATATCCATTTGCAAGTGCTGTCAATCCTTTTACTTCATACACACGAATGAGTGCGACAATAAGTCCTATGAAAAAACCAGCTAGCAATGGAATAAGTGTGAGCATCATCGTTACAGGCAATGCCTTTACAATTTCATTTAATGCCGTCCATATAAAAGGAATATCGATTGTCAAAGTGTTCCCTCCTTTCAAGAAATGCCTTTAGACTGCAGAAACAGTTGATGGTTTATGGCGGTTGAAACGCTTTTCAAATACATGAAATGCCTTTTCAAAGATGAGAACAACGATGTAGTAAATAATTGAAAGAGAGATATAGACTTCTAAAGCATGTGCGGTTGAAGCAATTAATGTTTCACCACGCCCTACCAGATCCATTACACCAATCGTAAATGCAAGGGACGTGTCCTTAAGTGCTCCAATCACAGAATTAGCAATGTTCGGAAACGCAACACCAATCGCCTGTGGAAGAACAATACGAAAAAAGTTTTGTGAATCACTCATTCCAACTGAATACGCTGCTTCTGATTGGCCGTAATCGATCGATTGAACAGCACCTCTGAAAATTTCCGAAAACACCGCTCCGTTACTAAGTGCATAGGTGATCATGACAAAATAGATCGGATCGACTTTTGAAACATCAATATTGAATAACAATAGCAATGCAGGTACACCGTAAAAAACAAGAAACATTTGGATTAAGATTGGGGTTCCGCGGATAAAAGATACATATATAATGACAACTTGTGATAAAATCGGGATTCGAAAAAGCCTAGGGATAGCAGCAACTACCCCTATAATAATTCCCAGCACGATTGAGACGGCAAGGATTTGCAGTGTCACAACAAGATATGGAACAAGCGTTGGGAGAAATCCCCAAATTAATGCAGAATCAAATGGTTTGCCCAATTCCAAGCCACTCCCTTTTTCGTTACAAAAAAATTAAAATTCAACAGTATAGTCTGCACCAAGCCATTTTTTACTTAACTCGCTTACAACACCATCTTCTTTTAATTCAATAAGTGCTTCATCAATACGGCTTTGCAAAGTTGTTTCATCCTTTCTAAGCAAGAAATATACTTTTGAATTTAAAAGCGGCTCACCCACTACTTTTTGCCTAGCATCTGCTAGTTCATTATAAAAATTCACTGCAAAAGGTGTTGTAATCGTAGCATCCGCTCGCCCTGTTTTAATTTGATTGTTTGTGTCATCAGAACCCTGACCTGAGTACACAATGTTAATACCAGCATCATTTTCTTTATTGTATTTTTCTAAGAACACAGCTGAATTACTTGTTGCACTAACAACTGCCTTATTCCCTTTTAAATCTTCAATTGATTTAATCTCGTTATTGTCTTTATGAACAGAAACATGGAGCGGAAAAATATTATATGGTTCTTTATTGAATAAGAATTTTTCCTCCCGTTCTTCATTTACTTCCATCTGATGAGCAATAAAATCAATCTTATTTGTTTCAAGACTTAGTAATAGATTCGAAAAGTCCATTGTTTTAAATTCAAATTCGTATTCTGACAACTTTTTATCAATTTCACGAACAAGCTCAACATCATAACCTGTTAACTTTCCGTTTTCATCTAGAAAGCAAATATTGGGAAATTGTGTACCTGTTCCAACAATAATTTTTTGAACCTCTTCTGATTTTGTTTCAGTACTTTTACCTTCTGCCTCTGTTGCCGTTTCAACTTTTGATGAGCATGCTGTAACGAGTAACGTTAACAGCAAAGTAAAAACTACCCAAATTTTCTTCTTCATTTCTTCGTCCCCCTGTTTTAACCTATTGATTATTTATTGGTACTTTATTTTCGGTGATTTGATAGAGACTTTCATTTAAAATTTTCCGAAGAAAGACAATTTTATCTCCTTGGTGGATCTTTTCGTCAAATACCCGATAACCTCTTCTTTTATAGATCGAAACAAGCCAAGGATGGCGCTCAGCTGTTGCTAAGTAAACGGCAGGAGCTTTCACTTGATCACGGAGAACATGTTCCTCGACATATTTGAGCAACTTCGAACCAATGCCTTTCCGCTTGTACTCTGGATCAACAGCAAACCACCAGATGAATGGATAAGGATTGCTTTGATCGGGATCTGACCATGGATAACGAATCGTTACAGTAGCAATTATCCTGCCATTTTCTTCAAGCACATATGTCGCATTACGGGTAATGTTGTTTAAGACAAGTTGTAAGTCAGCTGCAGCAGCTGAAAAATGAATATTTAACTCTCGAATTGGTTCGTAAGCACGGAGTGAAACATCAAGAACCGCAGGAGCATCAACCGGTAAAGCCAAGCGTATATTTTCCGTCATTTTATTGCCTCCTATTAAAATTGATTATTCCTATAATTTTAGTTGGTTTTAGTTGATAAGAAAGGGACTAATGCTTTTTCCACATGCTGTATACCAAAGTCTATCACGCTTTTGTAGATTCCATCCTGACCAATTTCTACAACTGGAACATGACGGATTCCGTATTTTGCTTCTAAAATATCTCGTCGATCATCGTGATTCGTGACATCAATCGTTTGGTAGTCCACTTGCTTTTCTTTAAGAAATTGTTTAACTTCCTCACAATAGTGACAACCTTGTTTTGACCAGACTATGACTGAAAATGGATTTGCCATCCTTACTTCCTCCTATTAAATAACCGTTTGATTTGTATATCGATTTTCTTTATATGAAAGACCTAAATTCCCACGTAATGTATCGCTTTTATATTCACGGTTGTAATATCCCTTCTCTTCTAAAATTGGAATGATATGCCTGGTTATATCAGTCAATCCACTACTAATTACTGGTGCACCAATAATAAACCCATCTGCGCCTTTTCCTTCAATCCAAGAAATAAGTTGATCTGCAACCTGTTCGTATGTTCCAAAAAACGAGCCTTTTGGAGTAGTTACCTGTAAGGCAACTTCACGGAGTGTTAAATTTTGCTCACGAGCCTGCTGTTTAATGTGATCTGTTGTCGATTGAAAGCTATTCTTCCCTATATCCCCTAGGTCAGGAAATGGTTCATCTAATGGAAATTCACTAAAATCAAAATGATCAAAGAATCGACCTAAGTAATGAAGTGCTTCTTCAATAGATACGAGGTTTTGAATGGCTCTATATTTTTCTTCAACCTCTTCTATTGTGGCAGCTGCAATTGGATGAATTCCAGGAAATATTCGTAATTCTTCACGATCTCTTCCGTTAGCTTCAGTCCTATTTTTTATGTCCTGATAAAATCCCTTTGCTTGTTCAAGTGTTGCAGCATTCGTGAATACTGCATCTGCTTCTTTTGCAGCAAAGTCCTTCCCAGCTTCAGAGGAACCTGCCTGAAAAATGACAGGCTGCCCTTGCTTAGATCGCTCAATGTTTAACGGTCCTTGAACGGAAAAAAATTGGCCGATATGGTTCAAAGGATGCATCTTGTTCTTGTCGAAAAATTGACCTTTTTTTCGATCGCGAATAAATGCATCATCTTCCCATGAATCCCAAAGACCTTTGACGACCTGCAAGTATTCATTTGCAATTTCATAGCGAAGGGCATGAGCAGGATGCTCCCCCTTGTTGTAGTTTTTAGCTGAACCTTCTAGTGGTGACGTAACAACGTTCCACCCAGCACGCCCTCCACTGATTTTGTCCAGCGATGCAAACTGCCGTGCAATTGTAAAAGGTTCACTATAGGTTGTAGACACGGTTCCAACCAGACCAATATTTTTAGTAACCGATGCTAATGCAGATAATATCGTTATCGGTTCAAAACGGTTTAAGAAATGCGGAATTGATTTTTCGTTGATATATAGACCGTCTGCGACAAACGCGAATGCGAAACCTGCTGATTCTGCCTGTTTTGCAATCATTTGATAATGGTGGAGGTTTACACTTGCATCAAGTGGAACAGCAGGATCTTTCCACGCATTCATATGTCCGCCTGGTCCATGAAGCATAATGCCAAACTGAATTTGTTTTTTATGAGACAAACTCCTCATCCCTTTCTGCTTTCGTGTTAGCTGGGCTCATTAAATAAATGGAGTTCATTCTAGCTGCCTTTTCCTTGATAGGTATGTGCAAAATAAACTCATTAACAATGTATTTTTTATGAAGAAGTGTTAATTCATCATGAACAAAAGAAGATGTTCCAGCGATAATATTTGACGTATGTTCTGTTACTTCATATGATTCTCCTGATTGTTTTCCAAACACTTCTGCCTGTTCGGCAGATTGTACCGTTACGCTGCGACCACTTGACAAATGTACTTTAAATATTTTTTGGTCCCCTGCCAACTCCTCCGCTTCATCCTGAGTAGGTGCAGCTACAACCGCAGCAGATACAATAAATCTACCGCTTGAACATTCGCTTCGATAGACTCTAGATGCTTGTGCCAGTTCAGTTTCATCACTGTTAATAAATCTTGCAAAAACGAAATTCCAACCAAAACTAGCAGCAAGTTTTGCACTTTTAGCACTAGCTCCAAGTAAATAGTTTTCCGTTTTCTCAGGAGGTTCAGGTGTTGCTTGAACACCGGCAAGTACATGTGATTCATTAACTGATTTTTCAAGGAGGTGATGAAGAAATGAAAGTCTTTCTTCAAAATCTTCTCCATTATTTATAGTTCCATATTGTAGCGCTTTTGTAGATAATGGCAGTCCGCCTGGAGCCTTACCAATACCAAGATCTACTCTTCCTGGAGCCAATGAAGAAAGAACATGAAAGTTTTCTGCCACTTTATACGGACTATAATGCTGGAGCATAACACCACCTGATCCGATTCTGATTGACTTTGTTCGAGCCAAGAGATACGAGATCAACACCTCAGGTGATGAGCCAGCAAGCTGTTCTGAATGATGGTGCTCTGATACCCAAAATCTTGAATATCCCCATTCTTCAGCCTGTTGTGCTAAAAAGATCGTTTGCTGCAGAGCATCGAAAGCAGAATCACCTTCATAAATTGGACTTTGATCCAACAAGCCAACCTTATACTCCATAAGATTACCCCCTTTTTATTCCGAGTTTGCATATAAGAATAATAACCTTTTAGTTATTGGATTCATCTTATCACCAGCATCTTAAAAACAGCAATACTTTCAGTGATAGAAAGATTTATTGTATTGATTAAAAAAACGAATCAATCGGATCAAAGTCTAGATAGAGATCCATTCTCATTAAACTTTTCAACTGAAGAAAGGATATCATTCCACAAAAAAGGTACATCTGGCCTGTAATATGTCCCATAAATATGCTGTGTTAATTGGAGTAAATGAGATACATCTACTTCAACAAGTTCCCCTGTTTTCAGTTCATCCTTAATACATAAATAAGGCAAAAATCCCATCCCACAGCCTGTTTGAACGAGTGATTTTGCTACTTCGAGATGACCAACCTGAAACTCTATTCTCGGTTCTATCTTTGCCACCTCGAAGATTTTATGTACTCTGTTCCAATCGAAGGCCTCGCATTCAAAAAATACAAGTGGCTCTTGTGCTAACTTATGAGCAGTAACCTGCGACTGATTCTCGAGAGGATGACCTGGTTTTACAACAAGACGAACTGAATTATCAAGGAGAGCTTTTTGCTCCAAAGCATGGTGTGATTCTTCTTTCATAAATGCTACGTCTATCTCTTTCCGCAGCAATTTGTTCACTAGAACATCATTTGGTGCAGAAATAAATTTAAACCGTAGTTCTAGATGATCTTTTTTCCAAAGTGGCAATGCAAACGGGATAAAGTATTGTGATGTTATCAGGTTGGCACCAATCACAATTTCTTCACGATCATTTCCTTTTTTTAATTGTTTTTTCCCCTGCTGAAATGTTCGAATAATCTGCTCGGCAAAAGGGATAAAATCTCTTCCTTTATCAGTAAGAACAATACCTCTTCCCCTTCGTTCAAAGAGTTCCGTCTCCAGCTCACGTTCCAACGTTTTAATCCTCGCAGTTACAGTCGGCTGAGATAGAAACAGTGCGTCTGCAGCTTGATGAATGCTCTTAAAATGAACAACATACATAAATGCTTCAATGTATTCAATGTTCATATTCTTCACCACCTTTTTGCAAAATGTAGACAAAAAGCCCCTGAATGCATTACACCCAGGAGCCTTTGGATGTCCAATCGGCCCATATGATTTGATATATTTAACTACTAAATAGTTATCTCAGATAAAACTCTGAGTCTACTTCATTCATGGTCTTTTAGAGTTATGCTCCCCTATCAATTAATTTTGCTTCGTTTAAATTTCTCTGGATATATTTGTGTATTCACTTAGTCATTTCTTCTTTATCATGATCCATAGATGCTACATGATAAGAATGATAAAGCGAATATTGATTTTGTTATGTTTGGTAGCTTCTCTTGCGTTTTCTTCATTCATCACTCTTTTCATCCTTTTAGTCACAATTATTTTATAGAATACAAGTTTCCGGACTCTTCTTGATTGTTTAAATATGTTGTGATGAAATCATTTAGTTTTTTCGTTAGTCCCTTGTGCCCAAACCTTATAAATTTATGAGAATTTGAATCTTCTTTGTTTGCCTCTTTTACAAAATCAAGAAAAGCTAAAATATAAATACGCCTGTTTACAACATGAATCATTCCGTATTCAAAAAACCAATTGTCAATTGTATTGTATACACCACGATTTATCTGATACTGTTGATGACATCTATTAAAGAAACTAAGATCAGGAAGATTTAAATAATGGTTTGAAAGTAATGTCGTTTTCTTCGATTGTTGAAGTAAGTCCAATGAGATGAAAACGTTTCTTTGCATATGAAATATCCTCCTTCATTTGCTTTGTTAATAACTCCAAAGAATCGAACTTTTTTTCATCTCTTATTTTAAAGAGAACGTTACATCCCAGTTTTTCCCCATAGATATCCTGATGGAAATTCAATAAGTGTATTTCGAACGTCTTCTGTAGATTTGTATCCACAGTTGGCTTCACACCGATATTCATTACACCTAAATGAAATGAATTATTTAACTTGGCTAAAACGCCATAAACTCCATTATTCAACCATTTTATATTTACATCAATATTTGCAGTAGGAAAGCCAATTTTTCTTCCTAGTTGCCTGCCCTTGACTACAGTACCAACAAAAATGGGTTCAGTCTCTAAATTTGAAGATAAGGTTTCATTTCCCAAGGAAAGCCCTCCCTTCCTGAGTTGTTTCATGTAAAAGCCCAACTATACGAATAGGATAGTTAGGCCTTTGGTTATCCAATCGACTTTTTTCGCTTGATTTCATTATGATATTCTGTTTCAATCTCTGATAACGTTAATTCATATAGATGATGTTCATCTTTTTTATAAACTCCTAATTCGAGTAGCTTTTTGATGAGTTTTTCTTTTCTACGAAATACTGCTTCCCGCAACTGGGACATTTCTTTGTTCCTCCCCTTTGTTTGTTTCTTCACACGAATGACAAAAGAGATATTCGGTACCTTGAATTTTTTAAACCTCTATTTTACCAGTTGGTTTTATTGCAAGTAGGTACAAAATATTTGAAAAGAAAAGGTTGTTTATCTTTTCTTTTCAGATTTTAGTATCTTAGTAAATGTTTCAAGAGCTGCCTTCAACCTTTGCTGTGCTTCTTCTTGGATGGAAAAAGCGTTATGATCGATCCTTTTAATTTGCTTATCAACTGTGTAAACACCATTTACAATGTGGCTCGCTCCTAATGCAGATAGGACTGGATTTAATGCATATTCAATTGCTAAAAGATGCCCGAATGAACCTCCTAAAACAAGTGGCAGGATAACCTTATGCTCTAAGCCTTTTTGCGGTAATAAATCAAGGTATGTTTTCAATATCCCTGAATAAGATGCTTTGTAAACTGGTGTTAAAACGATGACCCCATCTGATTTTTCTACAATCCTATTTGCCTGTTTGATTTCCTCACTATCAAACTTAGCAGTGATTAGATCTTCAGCGGGTAATGAATGAACATGAATGATTTCATATGAAACGTTTTCTTCACTAATAATTTTTGCCGCGTAAAGTACTAATCCATTTAGTCGTGACTGATCATTTGGTGCACCTGTTATAATTGCTACTTTTGCCATCATCCTGTCTCCTTAACTATTTTTGATCTATTTATCATTTGAATAAATTATCCAATACTACATGTTCGTTACTTCTTTTTGAATAAAAATCCATTTTGAATAAGCTTCATTGAAGTAATCTTTCAATATAGTAGAAAAATGATTGTAAACCTCATTTTTACATGTCTTCTTTTCAGTAATAACGACCGGAACGATGTCTTTGCCATCTAATTCTTCTTTCGATAAAAATTTGAACAAGGCATTGACCACCCATAAAAGAGGTTTATTCCACGCTTGAAAAACGACATATATTTTATTAGATGCTGCCACTTGTTTTTTGAACGATCTCACTTTCGGGTGCCCATATTGATGATCAAACAAAACATCTAAATGAAAACTTTTAGGTGAGATCCATTCTGGTATTATCCCTTGTCTCCTAATATCTTGAATAAAAAAGTTCATTTCATCTGATACAATAGGATACTCTGAAATGAATAATGTATTTGGCATTATTTGACCTCCTAAATGAAATGACTTGACACAATAAAGATCTTAACATTACCTAAATGTTTAAATTTTCCATCGGAATATAAACAAAAAAGGCCTAACCATATGAATAGGTTAGGCCTTCGTTTGTTCCGATCGGCTTATTTGTTACTCTGATTATATATCTTACTATTCCGACCTGTCAACTATAATTTATTTTAAAAAATATATGATTCGAATGTTTCTTTTTATACACAATGTAAATATAAGACTATTAGATCTGTTAGTACAAATATAAAAAAGGGGAGTTTCTTCATGTAGAATCTTCCCCTTATTAATGCTGAACTATTTATTACAATTTCTTCGTACAGCATATCAATAGAATTGATTGACTCCTTTGGGTAGATTATTTCACAACATTACGAGTTCTTTTTTTATTCTATACTTTCTAATGCTTGCTTAAGAAGTGAAAAAGTAGGTATGGTGGACATATCAATTCCACTTTGAACGACTGTTTGAGCTATTTCAGAGAGCAAGCCTGATTCAATTACTTTAACCAAAACATACATTCAACTCAGCCTTTTTTTCCACAAAAAGGAATTTATCTTATTACGGATAAACTCCAGATTATTAAAGGTCTCACACATATTGATCTTAAGTACCAATTTAATAAGCTATTACTCACATAATTGTGTAGAGTAGAACTAAATTATATCTTCTGTTTAACATTTTTAATCACTACTTTACTATGGGGTATACTTGGCATGCTAACTCTGCTGAAACTTAAATCCTGTTCAGGAACTAGATATTCCATTCGATTCGATAGAAAATCAAGACTCACCTTCATAACTTCAATGGTGACCCACTCCCCAGCACAACGATGTCCCATCATGTAATCACCACCACCCTGCGGAATGAAGCTAAAAGGGCTTCCTTCCCATTTAGCAAATCGGTCAGGATTAAATAACTCAGGTTTTTCCCAAATTTCAGGGTCATGATTTATCCCATAAACATCCAGCAAGGTTAACGTGTCTTCTTTAAATTTAAAGCCTTTCCAGGTAAAATCTTTCTTTACGAGCGCCGCTACAAATGGAAAAAATGGATAAAAACGACGAACTTCCTGAACAAACATTTGAGCATACTTTTCATCGTTAGATTTTAGTTTCTCTCTTTCTTCCGGATAATGGTGCAATGCAAGCGCAATGAAATTGATGAATATAGAAATCGCTACAATTGGTCTCAAAATATTGATTACTTCTACAGCAGCGGTCTCTGTATCCAAAAGATTCCCTTCCAAATCGCGATACCAAGCAAATCTATGTAATGCGGTATTTTCAGGGGGATTCACTTTCCCAGCACGAACCTTATCAATAAGTTCTCCAACCCATATTTCTATGTAATTTCGTGCATGTCTCCCCAACCAATGTTTTGGGCCAATTGCAGCTGCCGACTCGAACATTGCCCCCAAATTCTTAGTCAGCATCTTAACTTTTCCTTCTTTTACTGGTACACCTGCCCACTTACAGGCTATCCTGCACATCATTTCCTTCGCTTCTTCATATAGAATAACCTTATCCATCTGCTCCCATTTATTCGCTGCTATTTGCCACTGAATTTTTAAAATGTCGATTAGTTTTTCAATTTCGTCAGGAGACATGATAGACATAAACATTTCCTTACGATGTTTATGGATCTGCCCATCTAACGCCTGAACTCCATTCCTACCAAACAATGTTTGAACCACACGATTTGGTGCTGCACCTTTTCTTTTGAATTTCTCAGTGTCATAAAAAACCTCCACAGCTTCCCTACCTCCCATACAGATCGCTTTCTTTCCAAGCAATCGGGTCTCGAAAATATTAGAATTGAAACTGTGTCGTCTGTTCATAATGTACATATATCCTTCTCTTATAAGGCTCAAACTATGGTCTATTCCTTCTTCTTGAGGCATTTGTTTTGTATTTGACATATGATCCATCTCCATTTTTCATAGTAATGGTCTTATTCTTTGTAAATTTTTCCTTGTTTAGTCTTAATAAAACTTTGACACCTATAAAGATTTCTACATAAAAGAAGTTAACATTGAAAAAATGACGAGGATTCTCGTCATTTTTTTACATAATTTTACAAGTGTTCTTTCTCGCGCTTGACCTTTAGTAGAGTAAGTAGAACATCTTGAAGTTGCTGAAGTGTTACCTCTTCCTATTGATTTAGAACATGCTCCAGATCTACATGGTAGAGTAGAACTTCAGATAGACCCATATGATGATTATTAATAATTTATGACGCCTTTATTAGGATGAATAATAAAAAGTTGATCAAGGAATATTAGGTAACAACATACCTAAATAAAAATTATAAAAAAATAATTGGAAGGAAACCTAATTTATGATTTTTGTTGTGGCTATTACCTTCTCGGTTCTATTATTAACCGCCTTCGTTATTAAGGCTAAACATCTTCATTTGTTTGAATTATTAGCCATCTGGTTTAGTGTAACAGCTGTAAATTCACCAATCTACTCGTTTTTTCTTGTTAACAAACATTGGATTACTGTATCAGATAACAATGAACTAGCCATAATTCGTATAATTTATTCTGAATTATTAAGTCCCCTTTTTATTACATGGATACTCGATGAGACCCTTACCGTGAAACTCAAAATTGTAAGATACTTGAGTTATCTTGGAACCCTTGGAATTCTCTTTTTAGGTGGCTTTACACTTCATTTATTGGGTGTTGTACGTTTTAATTCTGCCGGTATGATATGGTATACACCTTTCAAATCAATCACATTAATTATAGCCCTATTATCAGTTCGGAGCATTCGATGCCTAATTAGAAAAGATGGGATGTACGATGAGTCAACATGCAACAATTAACCTTTGGTTTAATATTTTAATATTTCTCTTTGGAGGCTATTTAGCGTTTCGGCTTCCACAACGGTTACCGAAAAGCGTAGCAGCTCTTATCATGACAATGTGTTTAGCCATAGCTTTAGGCTTAGACCATTCAATAGGAGTTCCCCCAATAGATTTGTATGATACGAATATTGAACCTTGGCTAACACTTACCGAAATCCCAACTTGGGGGATGTATCCAATTTCGGGATATTTGTATATTTATCTGTTCGACAAGCTTAACGTTAGAGGCTATTTTATTCCATTATATATTTTGTGTTGGTCAATATTCGGGACTTTGTTCGAGGGACTAGGGAAAACCTTTAAGGTTTTTGTACATAAAGATTGGGAGCTCCGTTATTCATTCCTTGTCTATTTGTTCACGCAAATTTTAACGACAATTGTATTTAAGATTCTAATGAAAACCTACCGAAAAAAGGGTGAGGGATGAGAAGATTTTCTGAATATTAATATTGTAAAGAACTTAGTATAGATTGTTCCCCTATTTTATGTGTTTGCTAGTTGCCCTTTTAGAAAAGGCTTTGAAAAATAATAAGTTATTGAAATCTCTCCTCAATAGTCCCATTCATAAAAAACAAAATAACTATAATTATAACTTGAGTGATCATATGACAAAAAAAACGAACTCTATCAATTATTCAATATCATTAGCTCTAATCTCCTTATTAAATTTTACCTACTTATGCACTTGAGGACCAAATTAAAAATAAACAAGCTACTTAGCACTAAGATAATACCAACAAATATTAGCCTTAATTACCCTTAACCTTTCCATACTACCTTCCTAGATGTTTAAATTGCCTTTCTTCTTCTGATTCTTCATACATAAATAACTGAAATATAGCATGTCCAATTTTTTTGAATAGATATCTTATACCTTCTATTATTATTCTTGAAATATTAAATTCCTTAAAGTCTTCTACACTTATAAAACCTTTGATAACATATCTTGATAGTTTTTATGACTTACTCATTAATATTTTTAATAGTTTGATTTTTTATAAGTAAGGTTGTATTATCTAATGTAAGGGCTTACATAAAATGGTATCATCTATATTTCCGGAAGGAGGAAGAACATGAAGACAAATAAAAACAGATGGTTGATTGCTTTGTCAGCGATTGCCATCCATCTTTCAATTGGTGCTGCCTACGCATACAGTGTTTACACCAATCCTGTAAGTGAACAAATGGGCTGGTCAAAAACAGAGGTAACGATTGCCTTTACAATTATGATGGCACTTGCAGGTTCATCTGCTGCTTTGTTTGGGAAATTTGTTGAACGAAAAGGACCTAGAAAATCAGCGATACTTGCTGCTGTATTATTTGGATTAGGACAAGCAGGTTCCGGTGTCGCACTCGCGATTGGATCATTACCCGTTTTCTTACTTACGTACGGGTTACTAAGTGGTCTCGGGCTTGGTATTGGGTATATCTCACCGGTATCAACACTCGTGAAATGGTTCCCTGATCGAAGAGGGTTAGCGACTGGAATGGCCGTCCTTGGTTTTGGGACAGGCGCTCTTGTTACAGCACCAATTGCATCTAGCTTAATGGTAGAAATCGGGATTTCAAATACATTCTACATATTGGGTGCCTCATATTTTGTTCTGATGATACTTGGTGCCACTTACATTGCACCACCTCCTGAAGGCTGGATGCCAGCTTCAATGAAAAAAGATATTGCATCAGGTAAAAAAGTGATTAAAAAAGATTTACAACAATTGACTTCAAAAGAAGCCGTTAAAACGAAACGTTTTTGGATGCTTTGGATCATGATGCTCATTAATACAACTGCCGGAATTATGATGATTTCAGTTGCTTCCCCAATGGCTCAGGAAGTTGTTGGATTATCAGCCGCTTCAGCCGCAACGATGGTAGGAATCATGGGTATCTTCAATGGTGGAGGTAGACTAGGTTGGGCAGCAGCCTCAGACTATTTAAGCCGTCCTACTGTTTTCATTATATTTTTTATAATTCAAATTGTGGCATTCTTAACACTGCCATTTACAACAAATATCTTTTTGTTTCAACTTCTTATTTTGCTCGTTGTGAGTTGCTACGGTGGCGGATTTTCTAACCTGCCAGCATTCATTGGTGATCTATTTGGAACAAAACAACTTGGTGCGATTCACGGATACTTGTTAACAACTTGGTCACTAGGCGGCGTATTTGGGCCAATGATCGTCTCACAAATTAGAGAAAAAACGGATAGTTACACCCCAGTGTTTTACGTTTTCTTGGCATTAATTATTCTTGCGTTTATCGTATCGATTTTGTTGAAGTTTGATATTAAAAAGGAAGAGAAAGAATTACAACAAAAACAAAAACGAGAACATGCCATTTCATAATAAGTCAGTTTGTTATTAAGGTTTTAGGGGTTAATGAAATACCTACTATTCATTTATGCAGGCAACTAAAAACTCCGGTCTTTGCTGGAGTTTTTGATTTAGTCTCCTAAACCCGTTCGTTGAATCAGATGTTTTTTGTATGCAAAGTCTTTGTGGCATTAAAGGATTGGAAGCATAGATTGACTTAGCTACCATTAACAAAGTGACGAGCTTTTATTTATCTCGTCACTTTGTTATCATAATTTTACAAGTATTCTTCCTCGTGCTTGTCCTTTATGTAGAGTAGGCAGAACACCTGGAAGTTGCTGAAGGGTTACTTCTTGGTAAATAAATTCTTCTAGGTTTGCTGGCTTGAAATCTGACGCTAAACGATTCCATACTTTCAATCTTGTTTCCATCGGACAATAGGAGAATCAAATATTTAGCACAGAGAAACCATAGTGCTTATTGTGCTTTCCCCTTGTTTAATAATAAAAGTCAAAACAACCCCTAATCTTCACCTTAAGCTCTTACAAAAACAATTGTTACATTTCAAAAAAATTATGTCTTTCTACCTTACAAACTCTGAGAGAAAAGTTTTTATACCATTCTGTTTTCCCTCTAACTTGTGCTGCTCTATGGGCTGAATTTTCCTTCCAAACTTTTATGGATTCTAAAGAATCCCAATACGAAACAGTAATTCCTAATTCTTCATCACGTGCACTTTCAACACCTAAGAATCCCTTCTGCTGTGAAGCTAATTCCACCATTTTATCTGCCATTATTCCGTAACCATTGTCCCCTTCAGTTCTTTGTGAAGAAAAAATCACTGCGTAATAAGGTGGTTCTGGAGTTTTGGTCATTCCACTCATATGTAAGTCCCCCAAAAATTACTTTTTACAATAATATTTGAAATAATTATATGTCTCATTGTAAAACTATTCTACCCGTAGTAAAAAGAAGTACGATAAAAAGCACCCAATTTATGAGTGCTTCTTCGAATTTCCAACAAATCCCTACATCTGGATGTTATTCTTGGTTGATTTCTTCAACCCTATTTTCTGGACACTCGCTCTTTGTCGTCACACCGATATAACGATCAATGATCTCCTTTTTTCCACCATACGGCCTTCCGAACACATAGAGTGCTGGATAGTTATTTTCTCTCTCAACATACTATTTAAAATAATTTGTCATCTGTTTTTGTAATTGTGTGAAGATGTTTAATATCTAGATGTGCTTACAGCTTTACCCACTAATTAGTAGGACGTAACAATGTCAAAAATCAGCATTTCATTGAGCACAGCAACTTTAAGCATTTAATTAGTACAATGGTTTGAAAATTAGTTTTCCTGTGTGTGAAAGTTATGTTATTTAACAAACAGGATATACGGAAAAGATAACCCTCTATTTATTTGCTACAATTTGATTAGGTTCATTCTTTTTTACTTTCGGGATAAATTCTGAAGGAATGACATCCCCTGATTTTTTCCCTTCTTCTAAGAAATCCATAAATTTCGTTTGGAAAAAAGTTGGATTTTTATCCCACTCTGATTTTGGTAATGTTAAAACAAAAGTCCCGTCTCTATTAGGGATATTTATAAAATACTTTACATCTTTATCTAAATTGACACCGATTAACGTTCCTGTATACAATGCACCACTGTCTGTTGTTGAGACCAATGTAGGTGGTTTGTCTTCAATAACGGTTCCTTCTTTAGGTAATGTGATATTGATATTTACTCCTATATCCTCTGGGAATAAATACGCTTTATTTTCTGGTAAAGTGTACGTTTTTCCTTTATAAAGAACATTCATATAATGATTTTCTTCATCTTCTGGAATATAATATATGACATATTCTCCGTTATCATTACTTGGGTCAGACATTGTGAAACCCTCTACACCATCCCGTCGAAAATTTACCGTTGCACCTACGGCAGGTTTTCCGTCAGCATCTTTAATCGTTCCTGAAATTTTATATTTGATAACCCCAAAGGCTGGATATTCTTGTCCTTCTTTTAGTACGACCGTTGCATGTACATCAACAAGTTTTTTATCTTTTTCATTTTCAATTACTTGATCAATTTCAATTGGATAATGAACCGAAATAGATTTTTCTAATGTTAATAAAGAATCTTTTATTTGATTATCAACAAATTTTCCATCAATTTTAGCCTTATCCGCATTTACGACATGAATGCTTTTTTTCTCAAGAATGTTGCGACTGACCATTAATCTAAATTCGCCGTTTTTATTGGTATGAACATTTCGCTTTTCGGATACTTTTACCAAGACATTTTCAACGGGTTCATCTCCAACTAGAATTTTCCCTTTCACTGTTTCCATATGAGAGTTATCTAATTCCCATGCAGTAATACTGAATTCATTTCTATTAAGTTCTAAAGTGGCATCAATTGTTTTATTTTCTTTTATGGGTTTATTCTTGGATTTTTCACTACATGATGCCATCACTCCGACAGTTAAAATAAGAAAAAAGATCATCATTTTTTTCACATATATAACCTCCAACTTTAAATCTATTTAAAAAAAGGCAGAAAATATCTCCTGCCTTACTTTATTGAAAAATAAACTATTCAATTATTTATGAACACTATCGCTCGAACCTTCTTGTGATTCACCTTGTGTTTTGTCTGCGCCTAAGGTAAATACATGGATTTGTGGATCACGACCTGCCGATGTAATCATGATGTATGTTTTTCCATCTTTTTCAAAAATTGAAGGTGCGGCTGAAATGGTATCGCCGTTTGTTTGGAAGGACCAAAGTTCTTTGCCTGTTGCAGTTTCGATTGCTTGAATTTTACCGTCTAAATCACCATAGAAAGAGAGTCCTGTTGATGTACTTGTTAAACCGCCGCGCATTGGTTTATCGGTTTTGATTTGCCATTTGTGTTTACCTGTGCTGATATCGATTGCAGTAATTGTGCCATACCCTAAGTCATCAGCTGGTGGTGCATATGAAGTACCGAAAGCAGATGCACCTGGGGTATCAGTTTTTGTTCCTGCTTCTTCTTCGTTTTTGGCTGGTTTAATAATCGCACCTTGTTCAATACCAGGAATTAATACAAGATTTTCTTTTGGATCAAAGGTATCAGGTGCATAGTTTTGCCCACCTAAAATACCCGGATAGACAAGAGTTCCTTCAGGAGTTGGTGCTGGATGGTCAATTTTAGAGAAAGCTACATTTTTGTAAACAGGTTCACCTGTAACTGCATCATAGGCAAACCATTCTCCGCCTTTTGTTCCAACAACAACAAGTTTTTGTTCTTTACCGTTCACTTTTGCGTGAATGATGGTTGGGCTATCGGCAGTGTCATAATCCCAAAGGTCATGAGAAATTTGTTGTTGTGCCCAAATCAGTTTACCTGTATCAGCATTTACAGCAAGTACGGAGTTAGTATGTGGATTCGCACCAGGTCGCTTTTCCCCATAAAAGTCAGGAGCTGGATTTCCTGCTGAGAAATAAAGTGTACCTGTTTCTTCATCAACACTAGGCGGCATCCAAACAGCACCTCCGCCTCCAAATAATCCCTCGGCTAACCAACTTTCACCTTTAGGTGGAACTGTCCAAAATGGTTCATCCCATGCAGGAGTTAAATCGCTTGCATTAAATGCCATTTCAAATCCTCGAATACCATTGTCTCCACCTGAACTACCAACAAACAGTTTTCCATCATAGTAAATAGGAGCTGTTGTTTCATAATATCCGTTTTCAGGAGTAACATCAGGGTAAAATTCACTGATTTTAATCACATCAACTGTTTTACCTGTTTTTTGGTCAATGGAAACCAAACCTACGTCAGCTGTAATCATAAATACTTTTCCTTCTGCAACGGAAACACCACGGTTAGAAGATGGCATCCCTGTGCGTTCAACCGTATCAAGTAAATCTTGAGGCGGTTCCCATTCCCAAATGACATCGCCTGTTACAGCATCAAAAGCAAAAACATAATTTTTACTTGTTGTTACATAGGCCACACCATCAACAACAACTGGAAAGTTTTGATTACCGTTTGGAATTTTATCATTTAACTCTTTAAATTTTTTACTCCAAACAACACCTAAATCGCTAACATTATCTTTAGTGATTTCGTCATATGGTACGTGACGTGTTAATCCTAAATCATAACCGAACGTTTCCCAGTTCCCATATGTAACTTCTTTTGCCGGGTCCTTCGTATCTTTCGGTTCTTCCTTGTCAGCATCTGAACTACATGCTGTTAAAGCAAGTGACACAGCGAATATAGCTGATACAAGTTTCGTTTTATCCTTCACAAGTATCCCCCCTATATCTTTTATACAATCAATAAATGAATACGTTTTCAAACATGAAAATATCCCTGCTTTTGTTAACTTTGTGAAATATATTTAAATTTTCTGAATAATACTCAAAATAGTCAATATGATGTGTTATGTATAAAGAATAACGAAAGGGGATTCAACAACATGAAAGTTAAGGTTTTTGTTTTTTTCTTTTTTGCATTATTTTTGCTATTATTAGCTGGTTGCGGTTCTGAAGAATTATCAACAACAGAACCTGTTGATCAAAAAGATCATACTGAAGAGGATACGGATTCCACTAAAACAAAACCAGAAAACAAAGATGAGGTAAAGCCTACCGGAAATGTAGTAGAAGTATCAATTTCAGCCATAAACTTTGAATTTGATGTCAAAGAAATCAAAGCAAATGTAGGGGACACAGTGAAATTAACTCTAGTAAATGAAATCGGTGGACATGGTATTGCCATTGATGAATTTGATGTAGATGTAAAAGGTGGAGATACGATTGAATTTGTGGTTACAGAAGCTGGAGAGTTTGAATATTTCTGTTCTCTACTATGTGGAGTTGGGCATGACATAATGGTTGGGAAATTAATTGTGACGTAATTACCAAAAAGGTGTTGTAAACATTTATATGAATTTAGCCTGAGTCTATCTATATTAAATCTCAGGCTATTCTCCTTGCATGATTTTTTACGACCTCACCTGAAAAATCTACTTTTTTATTATTTTGATGTATTGAAAGAGTTCTTCCATTCCATCATTGCTCCATAATGAAACCATTCTCCACCCTCTTAATAATCAGCTACAACTTGCACAGGAGTGCGAACGCATCGTAGCTTTGATCCTCGGTAAATTATGTTGTGTTTCATCTTTTCCGCTGCTCTAAGCAGAAGTATCGCATATCCGTTCCAAGCAACTTATCAATGTTTACTTGCACAAAACCTATTTATTAAATAACAATCTTTTAGAAAAGAGCATTATAATTAAGTAAAACAAGGATCATTAAAATACACGATTTCAGATAGATACTTATCACCTTTCATGTTTTTAAATGCTTCCCTTGCCTCTTTTTCTGTTTGGAATTCAAAAATTTTTATCGTTTTATTTAAATAGAGAGTTATTACCCACACGAACTAGTTCCTCCAATGTTTTTCTTAATGTTATTCTCCTGAAAAGAGATGCTTAAAATTTGCACTTTAGTAGTTTATCATTCAAGCTAATTTAGAGGCAATATGATAATTTTTCTTTGTATAGACAAATCCTTCCAAAATCATCCGCGCAGTACGTACAACCTTAATCGCCGTCATATTGCCAGCGATTAAATCAACCTTTGTTTCCATGATTCCTGCTGGATGTGCTAATCGAATCACTTCTTGATTCACATTCAAAATATCTGATACGATTGTATCTTTTAAAAATGCACCTGCAGTTGTACAGATCGCACCTGTTATCGCAAGTGCTTGATGTGGTTTTTGCATGGACATCATTCTTATTGTACAGTCCATATCTTCAGCTTTTCTCTCCACTCCTGTTACATCTATGTAATCCATAGGAGGAGCAATAACAGTCAATTTAGGTACAGCAGGTGATCTTTTTGTTGCATCCTCTTTAGAAGAGAATTGACATAGTTCAGCCGCAATCGATCTAATTTCTTCGAGTTCTATTAGTTTTTCAGCTGTAAATTCATAAGGCAGTTCAGTCCCTTTAAGGCCAACCTGTTGTGCATGAACAAAAACGAGTGGATTCGCAACATCGATTATAGATACCTCAATAGAACCTTTAGATGTTTCAATAACATCAATAGAGTTTCCTGTTGGAAACAGCTTTCCTGTAACGGCACCTTCTGCATTCGTAAATGATAGATAAATAGGCGATCCTGTTCCCGGCACTCCAGGGATTGAATACATCCCATCCGTTTTGACTCGGCCATTTTCCACTTCTACCTCTGCAATAATCACCTTTTGCGTATTTGTATTAAAAATTCTCACGGTGGTAATAGGCTCAATTGCCGGCACAAGGCCTTGTTCAATCGCATAAGGACCCACCGCAGACGAGATATTTCCACAGTTTCCTTTGAAGTCCACTAATTGATTTTCAATACTTACCTGGGCGAATGTGTATTCAATATCAATCTCCGCTAGATCTGACTTTTTAATAATCGCTACTTTACTCGTTAACGAATTTGCGCCGCCAAGACCATCAATTTGTCTGCTATCTGGACTTCCCATAATATCCAAAATAAATTCATCCCAAAGCAAACGATTAGCAGGCATATCTTCAAAATGAAGAAACACCCCTTTACTAGTCCCTCCACGCATAACAACAACAGGTACTCTCATCTAAATAACCCCTTTTCTGATTCAGTTTTCAAAAAGTACCGGTGCTTTTGAAAATATAGTATGCTATGTTATATCATAAGTAAAATAGATATTTTGTTAGAGAAATAGAAAAAAAAACTTATAATCTAGATTAATTGGGGATGAGTATGATGGATGAAAAAGACTGGAATGCAATCCGTATTTTATTTCAAGAGAAGAATATTAGCCGTGCTTCAGAACGTTTATACATTTCACAGCCAGCGTTAACCTATCGACTTAAAAATTTAGAACAGGAATTTGGCACGAGATTATTTTTTAAAATCAAAGGGGGTATTGAGTTTACGACTGAAGGCCTGCATTTAGTAGCGTATTCGGAAGAAATGATCAAAAAATTACAAATCACGAAAGACAATATGATCAATTTACAAAATGAAGTAAGGGGAACATTAAGAATAGGAGTTTCAAGTAACTTTGCGCAATATAAATTACCAAAGATCTTAAAACAATTTTCAACGAAATTTCCGAATGTCCAATTTAATATCAATACAGGCTGGAGTACAGATATTTTAAACCTTCTAAATTCGGCTACCGTGCAATTAGGCATAGTACGTGGAAATTACGAATGGTATGGAAAAAAAGCATTATTACATAAAGAAAAGCTTTGTTTGATCTCTAAAAAGGAAATCGAAATGATGAATTTACCTAAACTCCCATTTATTAATTACAAAACAGATAGTTCTTTAAAAGCACTTATTAATGACTGGTGGCACGACAAATTCAATGAGCCTCCATTTATTATGATGGAAACAGACCGACTAGAAACATGTAAAGAGATGGTCAAAAATGATTTAGGTATTGCCATCGTCCCCCAAATTTGCCTGCAGCCTTCAGATAATTTGCAAATTTACGAGTTATCCTATAAAGATGGTGAACCAGTCTATCGATATACATGGTTAATGTACAATGAAGACTCGTTGAAGCTATCCACAGTAAATCATTTCATAGATTTTATCAATGAAAATACAGATCTTTAAAGAGGAATGATAAAAAATTCCTCTTTTCTATTTTTAGATTATAAGTTTTTTTTTAGAAAATTATTAAAAATTATATATTTTACTTATTTATAAACCTGTTTTATTCTAAAAACACGGAATATTCTTAATTAGCTTGGTGAAAATAAATTTAATAGTTTCAAATTTTTCAATTGAAAGCGATTACTTTTAGGGAGGGGATTCATATACTTACTTTTTTAGGAATTTCGATGGTTGTTGTTTTTACTTATTTGATTATGGCAAAAAAATTATCTCCTGTTACAGCTCTTGTCATTGTGCCTATTATTTTTGCAGTCATTGGCGGGTTTGGCCTTAAGCTCGGGGGGATGATGCTGGATGGATTAAAAGAAGTTGCTCCATCAGCGGCATTATTATTGTTTGCTATCTTGTTTTTTGGGATTTTAATCGATGCAGGCTTATTTGATCCGCTAATCAACAAAATGATGAAATTTGTGAAAGGAGATCCTGTTAAAATCGCAATTGGCACGGCGATCATAGCGATGACAGTAGCATTAGATGGTGATGGTACAACAACACATATGATTACGATTTCCGCTATGTTGGCACTTTATCTTCGAATCGGGATGAACCCGCTTATACTTGCAACAATCTCTTTACTTTCTGTCAGTATCATGAGCGGGATGACTCCTTGGGGAGGGCCGGCTACGAGAGCCATTGCCTCTTTAGGTCTTGATGCGAATGAATTTTTCCTCCCGCTTTTGCCGACAATGTTCTCTGGTATTGCTTGTATTTTATTTATCGCATTTGTTCTTGGTAAAAAAGAAAGAGCAAGAATTGGTGTGATTGAAGTGGGCGAGATTCCTCAACAATCATTAGAACTAAGTGAAGCAGCAGCTACCTTTGCCCTTCAAGATGATATTAAACGTCCTAAATTGAGATGGGTGAACTTCATTTTAACACTGGCAATTATGGTCGTTTTAGTAATGGGAGTCATCTCTCCTCCAATTTTATTTCTAATCGGATTTGTAATCGCTGCCATGATTAACTATCCGAATTTAGAAGAGCAAAAGGAAAGAATCCTATCACATGCAGGTAATGCATTAACTGTGACGATCTTAGTATTTGCTGCTGGTATCTTTTCAGGAATTTTTTCTGGCACAAAGATGGTAGACGCCATTTCAAATGCGTTAGTATCTATCATTCCAGAATCAGTTGGTTCCTTCTTCCCTCTTGTCGTTGCGTTAACGAGCATGCCATTTACTTTTGTTTTATCCAACGATGCTTATTACTTTGGAGTTTTACCGATTCTAGCTGATGCAGGAGCGACTTATGGAGTAAGTCCTTTAGAAATTGCGAGAGCATCTGTATTAGGGCAGCCAGTACATTTCCTAAGTCCACTTGTTGCATCTACTCTATTATTAGTAGGAATGGTTAAAACAGATCTTGGTGAATTTCAACGTTATGCGTTTAAATGGACACTGCTTTGTTCATTAGTCATCATTGCTGTTGCTTTTTTAACCAGTGCGATAAGCTAATTTTATCTCAAACGTAAACTTAAGCCCTCTCAAATTCATTAAAAAACTGAATTGAGAGGGCTCATCTTTTAAAAATAAATTTTAGTCAATCGCCTTCATTTTCGTTATGACCTTTACAATTGTTTTTGCAAGGTTCATGACTGTATACAATCTAGTATCATTTAAAAATTGAGAAGTTGGCAAAGGATCTAAATAGTTTACAATCCCAACGAAATGATAATCACCAACCTCTGGGAGCATCTTTTCAAGTGCTTTCCCAGGTGTTAAAGGTCCCTCTTTAAACCGGACATAACCGACTTGATCTTTATCACCAATAGAGGCATCAATACTAAAAATAAGCGGTTTTTTAAATTGTTTATTGATCTCCTTCAATATTCCTTTTAAGTTAAATGCGTGGACGGGTTCTTCTAATGTGCCATATACACGAAAGGGAACGCGGCTTTCTTTCAGCATTGTCCCCACTAAAGGACCTAATGAATCGCCAACATAGCGATCAGAGCCTATACATAAAATGACAATATCGTTGTCCTCATGTGGTGTTTGACAAATGATTTCTTTAATTTTTCGAGCTAAAATTTCAGTATCTCTTTCTTCTGTTTCCCCATTTGAATTCACATAATAGGAAATAGATTCTTCATTCTTTTTTTCTTTTTCATAATAAAAAGGACACACGACCATCACCCTTACATTAAATTCCGATATACAACTAATAAAGATATTAATATCCATTATAACGTAAATCCTATACGGATAGATGAGAATGAGTTTTCTTTTTGACCTCCAAATATTTTAAAAATCGAAAAAAGGGAGGAAGCGTTATGCAGACCGTCACGACCCTGAGCACTTGTACAGCTACGACAAATGTAGCATCACCATTAAGAACAAGAGCAGTCGTCGTCATCTCTGCAATTCCCCCCGGTGCAAAAGCTAAACCTGCCGTCAGGAACGGTATTTCTGTAAAAATGGATACAAAGTATGCGCAGATAAACACAGATACAATTAAGCCGATGGTACTTAAGAATGAAATGAACAACGTTCTATTTAATCCTACAAACATCGTTTTCGTAAAACGCGATCCAATACTTGCGCCAATGAAAATTTGCGATAAGATGATAAGACTTTGAGGCCACCAAGCGACAAGATCAAATCCGATCAGTACAGAACCGTAAGATTTGACCGCCGCAATAGTAATCATCCCTCCAATTAACCATGGAGCCGGAAACTTCAATAATTTCCCTAGATGATAGCCAATCCATGCTACCAATACAAATAAAATGGTGACAGCAAGCTGTTCCACTTCAAATGTTGTTATTTGTGGAGGTACCGTATTGTTATTTGCATGAACCGCAGAATGACCGAACAAAAAAGAAATGATAACAGGGATCGTGATGATCACCAAAAAAACACGCATTGCCTGAATGATACTAACAACACCTGTATTTGCGCCAACTTCTTCAGCAATACCAGGTATAGAAGACAGCCCGCCTGGTGCAGTAGCAAAAAAGCTTGTTAACATATCCAACTTACTGTATTTCCATAAAACAAGACCCGAAAGTAAAGAAAAAATGATCGATAAAAGAAGCATGATTAAAATTGTTGACCAATTTTCTTTAAAAATGTAGAGAACGGAAGTATTTACTTTCTGTCCTAATTCAATTCCTAAAATACACTGTCCGATGTATAACCAATATTTTGGAATTCCTTTTTGGGTATGAGGTACATGCAAAAACGCTGGACGAAGAATAGAGAGAAAAGCTGCCGTAAGGAGTGTGCCAATCATCCATCCAATCGGGAGATGTGTTAAAGAGAGAAAAAATCCGCCTGCTCCGCTTAAGATGACAAACCAAACAAATTGGAAAAATTGTGGATTTTTTTTCATATAGAATCCTTCTTTCTATTTATGTGAAGTTATTTGTAACCTTTGCTTGTTAAATTAACTATAGTATAATTTTAGAGATAATTAAAATATCATTTTATTATGATTATCCATAAAAAATCTTGATGGAAGAAATGGTGGCGAGCCGATTGGATGAACGCGATTTGATAGTGCTGCAAACCCTCTATAAAGAAAAAAACATTACAAAGACCGCACAGCAATTGTATATTTCTCAACCAGCTTTGACGAACCGCATACAGCTGTTAGAAAAGGAATTCGGCGTAAAAATTGTGAATAGGGGCAGACGCGGAGTCCAGTTTACACCACAAGGAGAGTATTTAGCAAAAAGTGCACACGAAATGCTATTAACAATACAAAAAATGAAGGAAAATGTCCTGAATATGGAGGATAAGGTCACAGGAACATTAAGATTAGGTGTCTCTACCTTTTTTACTGATTACTTGCTTCCAAACCTATTGAAACTATTCAAAGAACAATATCCAAATATTGAATTCAAGGTAACAACAGGCTTCAGCAGCAATATTGCCCATTTAATTTACAATCAAGATGTTCATATTGGCATTGTTAAGGGTGATTTCAGTTGGAATGATCAAAAACATTTATTATTTAAAGAGACCATTTGCATCGCGTCTAAGGAAAAAATAGATATACATAACCTCCCACATTTACCGAGAATTGAATATCATACTGACCCATTATTGAAAAATACCATCGATAATTGGTGGCATGAGCATTTCACCCAGCCGCCGCTTGTCAGCATAGAAGTTGATAAAGCAGATACGTGTAAAAAAATGGTTGCAAGTGGATTAGGCTATGCGATCCTGCCAAGCATGATTTTAAATGATGTAGATGATATATATAAAACAGATATTTCAAGCCTTGACGGAAAACCCGTTGTCCGGAAGACATGGATGTTGTATCACAAAGATTCATTACAATTAAACATTGTAAAAACATTTGTAGAGTTTATGGAAAATGAATTTACACAAAAATAATGCAAGCATCTGCCTAAGAAAGGCAGATGCTTTTTGTTGGTTAGGAAATTCCCAGCTTACTTTTAGAAAACTTTGCAGCAGATGTCCCAGATATTTTTCCGAAAACAGCCCCTGACATTAGTCCAGATCCACCTGGGTAATTTTTGTAAAAAATACCCCCAACCATTTCACCGGCAGCGTATAGACCACCAATAGGACTTCCCTCATAATTTAACACCTCACCATTTTCATTGACATGCAGACCTCCAAAAGCAAAGGTAATCCCGCACGTCACCGGATAGGCATAAAAAGGTGCTTGGTCAATTCGTAATGCCCAGTTTGTCTTTGGCGGAGCAATGCCCACCGTACCCTTTCCATCTTTAATTGTTGGATTATAATCACCTTCTTGGACAGCAGTATTATAATCTGTTATCGTTTTTAAAAATGGTTCTTTATCGATTGACATCTTTTCTGCTAACTCTTCAAGACTATCAGCTTGAATATATGTAGCTTCCTCTAGATTGTATTCCTTTCGCAGCATCGGACGTACTTGAGCATCAAAAAGCTGGAAGGCAGAATGTCCAGGCTGCTTTAATACTTCGCGGCCATATTTGGCATATGTGTAATTTCGGAAATCAGCCCCCTCATCAACAAATCGTTTTCCTTCCTGATTAATCAAAAGACCAAGTGGAAATGAAGATTTTTTAAAGATATCACCAGGCTTGTTGAAATCACCAAACTTAGGCGCGTTATAATCTGTCCCGATCGAATGACAGCCATTCCATTCTCCATATCTTTGTGCACCGACAGCTAACGCCATCGTAATTCCGTCCCCCGTATTGAATTCAGTCCCTCTTACAATCGCTGCTTCCCACTCTTCCCCAAGATGCTCACTTCTCATTTTTTTGTTTGCTTCAAAGCTTCCACACGCTAAAATAACACTTGAAGTTGAAATCGTCAGGATTTCACCGTCTTGCTCGATGTTAATTCCTGTTATTCGATCATTCACAGTTACAAGCTGTGTTGCACGGGAATTGTACCAAAGATCGATCCCGATCTCTTCAGCGCGCTGGAAAAGACTTTTGATTAAACCAACGCCCTTGTCTTCTGTTTTAATTGGAAGACCACCCCAAAAATGACGTTTCCCGTCTTGCTCGAAGGATTGATTTTCGACATTCAATTCAAATTTAATGCCTTGCTGACTCATCCATAAAAGTGTTTCAAAGGACTTTGAAATAAGCTGATTAGCAAGGTCAGGATCACTTTTTCCTTCGGTTACACGCATTAAGTCATCATAAAAATCAGATTGTGTATATTCAGGCATGACGATCTTTTCCGCTTCTTCATCTCTTAGATCAGGGATGATTTTTCTTATTGCATCTAAGTTATCATAAGCAACACGAATGGCCCCATCTGTAAAAAATGAATTCCCCCCACGCTTTTCTGCTGGTCCTCGTTCTAAAACTAAAACATCTGCCCCTTTTTCCTTTGCTGCAATGGCTGCACACATAGCCGCATTTCCTGCCCCAACGACAACTACATCATAATTTTTTGTACGATTCATATTTATCCCTCCTATTTGTGATTGTGTTTCCTTAACTTAATAGTATGGGATTAACAGAGATTAATAAAATATCGTTATTTGATTGAATTCCATAAGTGAAATTTATGGTTGATGTTGAGCAGGAGTATAAAACATTCATAAAAATTGCCCCCTAAACAGATTGAATTATCGTTCAAACCGTTTAGAGGGCATACGTAGTTTTGTTATTATATTAAGCTATAAAAGCTCTCTACCTTTATTTTCAACATTCCTCTTCATCTTCTCTTAGCGTTTTCCTTTTAGTTCAGTCGTAATCACTTGTGCTTCAGCAGTCGATACCTCTGCTGTTTTCACAAATATCATATCTGTTTTTGAATCGTTGTACCAAACATCGTTCCCTTTTTCGACCGCTTCTTTGGAATCAACTAATCTTAACTTTTTGCCGTTTCGTTTCACAGAACTGAGTCTTCTATCGCCCGCATTTGCTTTTATTTCTGCAGACCATGTTCTGTTTTTAATCTGTCCATCGAAGGTGCCTTTAATTGCTGAAATTTTAAGTGTCACATTCCCCTCACCAGATGCAGCGGCAATCTTTGTCTCTGCCGATTGACCGTTTTCATATTTGAATGTTTGACCATCATCTTCATATAACGTAAAGCTTGAAGCTTCTCCATTTTGTTTTGGATAGACGTTCAATGCGATCGTTGATGCTGGTTTTTCATTTGTATAGTTTTGAATCTCACGCTGTGGAATAATTGCCCCTTCTTTTACAAATACCGGAATCTTTGACAAATCCGCCTCATACTCAATGGTTTGCCCTCCCGTAAATGTTTTCTTGGTGCCCCAGTCATACCATGTACCCTCAGGAAGATAAATACTTCTCTTTGATATGCCTTCCAATGAAATCGGCGCCACCAGCATATTTGGACCAAACATCCATTGGTCTTCAATTGCATATACGTTTGCATCTGTTGTGTAATCCATGACAAGCGGCCTCATTAATGAGACATTTCCATCATTTGTTTGCTTTGTTACTGAATAGATGTAAGGCAGCAGTTTGTATCGTTGTTCAATGCTTTGTTTTACAATGCCTTCTGCCTCCGCACCAAACGCCCAAGGCTCTCTTGTATTCGTTGGATCACCACATTCACAATTATGAGCCCGGAAGATTGGCATAAAGGATCCAGCCTGCATCCAACGCGTATAGAGTTCTGCTGACGGTTTTCCGTAAAATCCACCTATATCCGTTGTAAAATAAGGGATACCAGACATCGAGGAGCTTAACCCCAATTGTAAATTATGCCTAAAGGATTCCCAGCTTGCATCAATATCTCCGCTCCATACGGTCGTTCCGTATTCTTGAATCCCAGAAAAACCGGAACGTGACAGGCTCCATAAACGGTTATCACTGTAACTTCGATGACCATTATAGAACGCTTTCGCTTCATTTAAGGCATACACATTTCTAATCTCTGCTGCACTGCCTTTAGAAAAGTGGTGTCTTAATGAGTCCGTTGGCTTCTCTGGTTCATTTAAATCGATCCAATACCCTTTTACTCCCGCATCATGCAATGTTTTAACCTGTGCATTGAACCAATCGACAGCTTTTGGATTGGTGAAATCCACTAATCCTGCTTTTCCATACCAAGCGTCATAAACAACTGTATTTCCTGAAGCATCTTGAACAAAGTATCCACTGCGATCTCCTTCGTTAAAATTGTTCGCTGTAACTTGAATATACGGATCGACTAGCGGTACCGTCTTGATTCCTTTCTTGGCTAGCTCCTCCATGCTTTGTTTTGGATTTGCAAAAGACTCTGACCAAGTCATATCAAAATAATGATTTTCTTTGGCCCAATAAGCATCAAGAATCATACCGTCTAAGGGAATTTGTTTTTGGCGGAACGTATCAACAACCTTATTTACTTCTTGCCAGCTCTTATATCCATATTTTGATTGGATATAACCCAGTGCCCATTGCGGCGGCATCGGCGCCTTGCCTGTTAATTCTGCATAACTTTCCATGATATCGGTTAGAGTGTTTTTCTTTTCACCTGACATAAAGTAGTAAATCATTTCGCCGTTTGGTGAACTGAAAGAATACTTCCCACTGTCTGTGGCACCCATATCAAATGTGACACTTTCATAGGTGTTATCAAAGTAAAGTCCATAGCCATTTGTACTCGTAAAGAATGTTCCAGAAATATCTGACGTGTTTCCGCCATATCCGCCTTTCATACCGTTGTTCATTACAACCTTATGGCCTCTGCGGTTAAAAGATTGGGAGTCACGATCCATCCCAAGACCAAAGAATTGCTCCTTTGGATCAAGGTTCATGGCAGCATAAATTCCTGTATCTCCATCATACCCTAATCCTTTACTCTCACTTTGTTCCGTTAATATCTCCGTATTTGCTGCATCATAGTATGCAAGCTTAAATGGAGACTTATAAGCTCTCAAACTCATTTTATTTGTTTGAATCAAAATATAATCACTTTTATCCGTTACCTTAGGGACTACACTTGCCCCCTCCTCATCAACAACAAAAGAAGCTTTTTTCTTAAATGTTCCAGTAGGTTCCATCCATACTTTAGCCGTATCTTCTTGAACGAATTCGACTTTCACTTTTTCCTGGTTAGCAGAATGTAATACGATCGATTTACCATCATCTGATACAGTATATGGATTACCGGCATCTAAACTTTCAACATATGAAACATTTTGATGCTCGGCTGGATCTTTTTTTATCATTTTAACGTCATCGAGTTCAAGAACACTTTCAGCCTGGCCTTCTGCGATCACGCCAACCTTTACCACTTCATCAGCCATTAGCTGGATATTTGGAACTTTTACTTCTTTCCAATCACCACTTGCCGGGATCGGTACTACTTTTGTGCCACCAGAGTATTTGACATAAAGTGAAGCCTTGTCAAAGTTTCCAGATTTACGAGTGGTAATTGATAATTGATAGGTTCCATCAGCAGGGGTATTACCAAATTGCCATAGATCAGATGAATAAGCTTCCTTACCCGTGATTTTGACAAATGACTTTTCATCTGCTGATTCAATCGATTGGTTAACCATATTTGTACGGCTCCACCCAGTGAATCCTTGCTCAAAGCCTTTGTTAAATAGGCTGACTTCTACCTCTTCAGGCACTTCATTGTTTGCTGATTGAAGCATCACATTATCAAGCTGCAAGGATGTATCTGCTTTAGGTGCTTCCATATAAAATTCTAGAGTCAATTCACCTTCTGTGACATTGATCGTGTCTGTGCTGAATTTTTTATACTCAAACTCATCCGCGGTCCATTTCTGCTTTACAGGACCATTCGGATCCTTTAGATTTGGTTCAATTTTCACCTCTACCTTCTCTTTACCAGGCTGGGAGACAATCATTTTAGCAACCCCGCCGGCAAATGATGGATCCAAGTGCGGCATTAGTTTCGCCATCGCTGAAACTGTATACTCGCCGTCCTTTAGACCAACAATTGTTTGCTTAGTAGAAGCTTTTCCTCCCTCATTAGGAGAATATAAGTATTGCTTATACCCTTCATAAGCATCGTTTTTATCGACACCATGCCATACAGTTGTACCAAAGGTATTGACTGTCCAGCCAGTTTCATTTCCCATTTCAAAATTCCCGTTAATGAACTGGCCTGTACTTGCTCCAAACTGTATGGAATCAAGTAATGTAGCACCTGTATCTTCTCCAGTAAATTCCAAGTGGATTAAATTGACCCCTTTGTTCAGTTGTACAGATTGTTCGACAGTTCCCCATTTATCTCCGGTACTTGGGAACGACACTTTCGTCGGGTCATCAATTACATTCTTCTTTTTATCCTCAACGGAAAGTGACAAGGTACTAGCTGCTGCCTGTTCATTTCCGTATTTTATTGCTAGAGGGAATTGACCTGCTTCAGGCATTTCAACAGCGATTGTTACTTTTGAGCCTTTTTTGTTCAACCCTGTAAGATAGCCAAATCCATCGTATCCCATTTGTTCATTACCGAAGATGGCTCCTCCTTGATATGAAGCGACTTCTGTTTGATATATTTTCTTGTTGTTTTTTGGAATGAGTTTCAATACTGTCGTATCATGAGGTTCGAGCATTTCAGAATACATCGAACGGTAGCCGAGATCCTGATGCTCCCATAGATTGCGGGCAAAAGCTTCCTCCTTGATTCCAAGATCTTTTTTGAAATCCATTGATAGCCCTTTGCTTGTATCACTGCGGTTAAAGAGTGCTACGACCCAAGATCCATCTGGTAATTGACCAGCCCATCTTTCACTGTCGCGGCTTACATTGTTTTTATAATGCTGATTTGAATAAAAGATTGGCTTCCCTGCAAAACCAAGTTTGTTCAATTCGATCAATTCAGGGTTTTGATAATATTTGTAATTATCTCCGATTGTGTCATATTGATCGGCAATGGTAATTGGTGAACCAGCCATGGTGAACAAAGAGATAGCTGTTTTCTTTTCGTCCTCGGCATAACGGCCTTTAAACGTATTTAGCTTTAAGAAGTCACCGTCATTAATCATTAATCCGCGTCCCGAAATATCCGCAAATCCAGTAAATCCTTGAAATGGATTGGCCCATTGTGACCAATTTTTTGTCCACTCTTGTCTCCGGCCGCTTATATGCTCCCAGCCGCCACTGAATGCATCCTCATCAATTCGGATCATATCGCCGTATTTTTGTTCATATTCACCGTGGTTGTTTAAATCAGGCATAACTAAGCTAAGGAATATGTTATTCTTTTCAGTAGCTTCATTCATCCATTGAAGTGCTTTACGATATTGTTCTCTTGTATGACCTGTACCGATTTGGCCCAGCCCTTTATCATATCCGCTTTCATACCAAGATAAAAAGTCAACACGTAAATACGAAGCTCCTTGTTCTGCAAAAAAGTCGACATATCCTTTCAAAAATTTCTCGGCATCAGGATGGTCGACATTTAACCAATAAAGAGCTCTTTCTCCTCCTTGGCCGCCATCAAAACGGTCACCTTGAAGCGTTTTTCCGCCGCCAATATCTTGCGGCTCTGTAATAACAAGATCTGCAACAGGTGTATCTGTCCCTTTCACTTTGTATTTATCCGGATTTTTAACAACCTCTGGACTGATCCAAAGCGGATTATAATAGATGCCAAATTTCATCCCTTTACTTTTCACGTAATCTGCCCAGTATTTCCATGTATGTCCTTCTGGATAGCGCTCGTGAGGATAACCCTGCCAATTGTCATAGACAACAGAAACATCATCGATATCAATACCGGCATCACGCACTTGTTTTTCGGTAGGATCAACAATAAATTCGATTTTTAATTGACCTGAAGTCACATTCACAGTCTCTGTATACGCTGACCAAGTTTCTGAAGTCACTGGCTTTTTTACATTGGCCTCAGGATTAGCTTTATCGTATCCAGAAATCTTCATTTCTACAGCCACACCTTTGTCGGCAAAACCATTTTTCCCTTTAGCATTAGAATTGACACGGTAGTTTCCAGTTGGCAAATCCTTTATCGTTTGAGAAATAACTTGTTTGTTTGGATTTTCACTATAAGTCCATAATGACTTGTCTCCTTCAGTGTCATCATTTCGGCCGTGAGCAAAATCACCTTCAAACGTCCATCCTTCTGTTTCAGCTTGCTCAAAGCTACCATTTACCACAACATTTCCCTCAGGTATTGGAGGTTGATTCGCATCTACAGCTGCAAAGGTAACATCATCAAGCTGCAATGAAGCGTTCCCTTTTTTTGAATCAATGACAAATTCTACAGTCATTTCTGTTCCAATCGATTTCACATCAAAAGAATAGTTTTTATAACTCGAACTTATCTTGAATGGTACCTTCTCTACTACTTCTCCATTCTGGATGATCCGCATTTCAGCACTGCTGCCAATAGCATCATCAGCAAACTGATTTGACCCGCTAAAATCCTGAAGAGTTGCCCACGCAGATAATCGATATGTTTTATCCTTATCGAGCCCTGTCACTGTTTGACTCGTGTTAGCATTAAAAGGGGCATTTTTATAAAAGTAAAACTTAAAGTTATTTCGTGCACCGGATTTATCGACTCCAGAATCAGCATTCCCCTTGATATCCCAGCCTTCCGTTGTCGCGTATTCAAAATCACCGTTAAAGATTTTCCCTGGTTTAAGATATGGTTTATCGCGGCCATCCATATAAATCGGGTCACTCATCCAGCGATCATTATGCGACACCACATATCCGTTTTCATTTAATAGAGTTGCACCCTCTATCCACCCGTCCGTACTAATCATGTCGTAGCCATATGGTTGGAAATGTTTAGCCATCCAATCAACATTATCTTTTAAACGATGTTCCGGCATGAACACATCTTTTCCAAATTGATGCTCATAAGTAATCCAGTACATCGGCCCTGCACCATCTCTAGTAAACTCACTATTTCTTGCAAACCCAGAACGAATGTTAATAACAGATAAAACCATCGAAATCATCACTGTTAGGATCATGGCTTTCTGAATAAGTCTGTGTTTACTGCTTCGCATGTTTACCCTCCCTATTTGTTATCGCTCAATACAGAGTACAATCTTTATCTACCAAAATTCTGCTTTATCACCCCCTTTAAAATGTAAGCGTAATCAAATATAGATACTTTATTCAGTGAAGAAAGTAATTATTCCAAAGGAGTCAACAATAGTCGTTTCCTTTGTTAATTGTAAATAGGAACTCTAAATAAGTGGCTTACTACTAGTGCGCACGCTCCAATTAACCATACATCCCCACCCAGCTGTGAGGTTTGGAACTGAAGTTTTCGAGGATGCTTGACAAAAAAGTGGACGGCCAGCTCCTTTTGAATACCTTTTAACAGAAATTCGCCCTCTCTTAATCCTTCCCCACCTAAAATGATTGCTTCAGGATTAAATAGATGGACCATGTTCTTAATCCCTAATGCTAAATTTTCTCCTTGCTTGACCAACAATTCCTGTGCATACGTATCTCCGCTTTGAGCTGCTATTACAATACTCTCAGGTGTAATGGGAGTAAACGACGCTAATACTGTTGGAACACCAATCGAGACCATGCGCTCAGCTTCGTTCACAATGTACGCATCAGAAGCATATAATTCTAAACAGCCCCGTTGCCCGCAATAACAATGGCGATCACCCTGATAAATCGTGATATGACCTAATTCACCAGCTCCGCCGAAGTCTCCGCGAAACAACATATTATCAATCACAATTCCTGCTCCCACACCAGCTCCAACTGTCACACCGATGAAGTTTCTATAGTCTCTTCCCTGTCCTATCCACTTTTCAGCAAGTGCAAAGACATTCGCATCATTATCGATCAATAAAGGAACATCAAAGTGTTGGCCAATTGGCTTTAAATCCCCATGCTCCACCTTTAATATTGGTGAATAGATCACTTCATTGCTTTCCCGATCTACTAGCCCAGGCGTAGCAATGCCAATCCCCACTAATTTGGTAGCGCATTCATTTTGTTTCATGAAAGAATCAAGCTCGTCAATAATAACCTTTGCTAATCTGTTCGCTTCATTATGAGTATATGAAAATTGATGTTTGTGTAAAATCTTGCCTTCCAAATTAGATAAACACATTTTCACCTGTTGTGGCTCAATTTTCATCCCAGCAACAACACCAAAATCTCCGTTAAATTTTAATAGCACTGGCTTCCTGCCGCCATGTGAATCTCCAGTTCCAATCTCAGAAACAAGGTTTTCTTTAATAAGTTCATCGATAATATTTGTAATTGTTGATAAACCCAGCCCTGTTTCTTTCGCTATTTCTGTACGCGAGATTTTTCCTTTCAGGCGAACCATATCAATCACGAAGGAACGGTTCAGTTCTTTAATAAGCTCCTTATTTCCTTTTCTAAATAAATTCATTACACACTTCACCCCTTCCCTCATTTCATAGGGTAAATTTAGCATAATTCATTCAGTGAAACAAGTTAAGTTTCAGATAATTCAAAAAATAGGAATTTCTCCTCACATTCCTTTCAATTTATTTAACTGACTTATTAGGATGCTAGAGGAATTTTTTTTGGATTCCTACCACCAAAAAAGACTGCAAAGCTTTTGCGAAGAATCACTTTGCAGTCTAATCTTTTCATATGGTATGCTTTTAGTTTTTTTCAGGTTGTTGCGTGGTTTTTAATGCATCCTTTAACTCTTGATCTTTGATCGAAATATCAGCTTCTTTTTGAAGCTTAGAAATAACTTCTTTCATTGGCTTCGCTTTTTTTAAGGTTAATTCTCTTTCAATTGCTTTTTTCTTGTCTTCAAACTTGTTTGTTTTCTTATCCGTTACTTTGATGATGTGGTAACCGTATTCTGTTTTCACAGGTTCACTGACTTTATTAACATCTAGTGAAAATACAACTTGATCAAATTCAGAAACCATCCTCCCTTTTGTAAAATATCCAACGTCACCGCCATTGTCTTTCGAGCTTGGATCAATGGAATAATGGCTCGCAAGCTTAGCAAAGTCCTCCCCCTTATCAAGTCTCTCCTTCACTTCTTTCGCCGTTTTTACATCCTTAACAAGAATGTGGCTCGCTTTTATTTCATCTTTATACTTTTCCTCAAATTCTTTTTTCACTTCTTCCTCTGATACCTTTACCCCATCTGTTGCTGCTTTTTCAGCCAATAACTCGCGTTCAATATTCTTTTTAAAGGCTTGCTCATCTGTCATTCCATTTTGCGCAAGAGCCTGATGTAAGCCTTCCTCCCCGCCGAATTGTTCCGTATACTCTTTGATTCTTTCATCAATTTCTTTTTCTGTCACTGTGTATTCTTTTGCAAGCACCATCGTTTCTACCATTTGTTGTAAAACCTGGTCCCCGGTCTGAGCCTTTAATTCGTTGTAAAATTCCTCTTTGGTAATTTCACCCGCTTTCGATTGAACAATTGTATTAGAAGCACTAAGATTGCAAGCTGAAAGAGAAAGAACTGCACCTGCTATTCCAAGGGAAACGATTATTTTTTTCATTACAAAACACTCCTTTTTTTGGACGATATATACCTAACATTGAAGCTAAAACATTCTTATTCTATTGAAATCAAGATAGTGATAATCCCTTTATTGTTCATACTCTATTACTACCATATCCCAATATTTAAGACTGGGAAGTGTAAAGATGACTTTGTGATTTTCTTGTTTAAAGTTTAGAGATATAGGCACACCGTTTTGCTTGTCCGGCGAAGCCATCCAAACCTTTTTAATCAATTTAGTCTCTTCAATCTGGACAGTTAACTGCTTGCGATTTTGAGGTTCAGCTTGCTTTGCATGTGTATCACGCCATTCTAATGTTGTAGCATCAAAGAAGTTAATAAAGTGAATGACTTTTTTATTCTCTTTTTGTTTTGCGAAGCTCCATATTTTCCCCTTTTCCGGCTGCGTAGAGAAATGAACCCAATCAGATGAACCAATCGCGATCGGTACCTCCTTCAGGTTATCTCGAAGCAGGTTTTCATAAGCTACTAGAAAATCATAATAATGCAAGAGCTTGCTTTGTAGGGATTTGCTCATCTTTAAATTTTCATGTGGAAAATATTCCTTTGACAGCATGTGTTCACCCAATTCTAAGTGCGAACCTCCCGATGCAAAAATCACACTATTCGTTAATAATATACCTGGGATATTAAATTCCCCCGGCTGATTGGAAAACTCGTAATTCATATAGGCGGCTAAGATTGAATTATATCTCCCTTTTGAATAGTGATCATTTTCATCAATAATGCGTTTTAAATCGCTATAATACTTATCTTGATCCCATACTTCTGTATATAAGAAATCGACAGGAGCATCACCAAGCTGTTTTTGCCCATATTGACTAACCGAATTCATCACAATCCGTTTATCAGGTGTTTCTTTTTTGATATGTTCCATAAAAGGTTTGAAAGATTCGTCGAGCTCCACGAAATTGCCATTATAGTCATATACATTTCCCCGCGGACCAAGCTGATCGATATGCCAGCCATCAAAGGGAAGATTCTCGTAAACTTTTTTTTGCTGATTAATTAAATAGGTTTGCCACTCCGAATTTGCCGGATTGACAAGAAACACATCACTTTTCCATTCTTCTGGTAATGGATGATAATCATGTTGATTTTTTTGCTGATCTTTAAATAAGCGCCATTCTGTTTTGACACCATCTTTTTCAGCTTCTGCAAAAGCACCGTATAAAAGGTTATATGCCATTGTTTTCATATTTCGATTATGGGCTAACTCAATATATGATTTAATCGTCTGCAGCGAGGTAGGACGATTGGCGATGTCCTCCCAATGGACGGCAGACTCATTGTTTTCTAATTTAATAGGTTGATGGTGTTTATAATGCCAATCATAAAATTGCAATCCATTAATGTGATAACGATTCAGCCAGGAAATAACAGACTCCATGTCTTTGTTGGACATGTCATGAAACTTTGACAGAAATCCATATCTCGGAAATTTTGACCAATCGCTTGAAACATCAACCGCAATTGTTTGCTGATCTTGTTCAGTTTGAGTTTCCAACTGTACACGGACTAAATATCCTTTGAAATCCTCTTTTGGCGGCTTCCATGTCCAATGTATTTCTTTTTTATCTGCCTTCACCTTTTGTTTAGAGATGACGTCATTTAAATGATAGTAGGTGATTTCTAACATTTGATCCGAATACTCAGCCGGTAATTTAGCATTAAAATGAACGGTTTCTTTTGGTTGATATGAAGCTTTATCAATTGTTAGATGTTGAATAATGCTGCTTTCTTCTATTATTTGCGGTTTCTTTTGAAAAAAGAGAGGCTTTATTACAACCGCAGTGACAATTACTAGCAAAATGATAGAAAACAAGATAATGATGATTGGTTTCTTTTTTGAAAGCATACAATCAAACTCCCCATAACGAACAATTAGTGTCTTTGATGGTTCCCAAATCTCTTAGCCTGTTTGACTATGGGATAAGGTTTTTAAAAATTTGAATTTAACAAGTTGCATTTAAGTTGAAGCATACTTTCTTTTCCAAGAAGCCTGACTAAATTCTAAATGAATGTAGTCAGACCCTCATTTCTTATCTTTATTGGTTAACAATTATATGAGAAAGTTATCATTCAGTTTTTGGACCATAATCTGCATCAATGATCTTTTCGATGGGATGTCCAGCTTCTGTTAATCTTTCAATCTCAGGTCCTATATAAAGATCTGTCTGGAAATACCCATTTTCGGGTAGATCAACGTTAATTATATAGGTTCCCGGCCCATAGACATTTGTTACATTATCATAAGCAGTCTGACCGTCATACGGATTTCCGTCTTCTAGAGGTACTGTCCCTTCCGGATATGCATAGCTTGTAAAGCTAATCTCAATCGGATTGCTTCCATCTGGCACTGTAAACGTAGCCGTTCCTTTGTCAACAGTTGAATGAAAGTACTGGTCAAGCGGACGCTCCGGTTCTCCGTTTAGTCCATAATCCGCATCAATTATTTTATCCATTGGGTGTCCGCATTGCGTTAATTTTTCTACTTGGGCACCAATATATAAATCTGCCTGATAATATCCATTCGGCAAATCAACTTGAACCGTATATGTACCTGGCCCATATATATTCGTGACGTTATCAAAGCTAGTTTGCCCCTCATACGGCTTCCCGTCTTCTTGAAGTACTGTCCCTTCCGGATAAGCATAGCTTGTAAAACTAATCTCGACTGGATCCATACCCTCAGGAACCGTAAATGTTGCTGTTCCTTTATTCACACTGCTATTAAAAAATTGATCGAAAGGTCGCTGTGATTCAATCTTTCCCGTCAATCCAGCTTCATTATTTATCTTTATAGAATCGCTCCACAATTCTCCTTTTCCTGGATGGCCAGGGCGCTGATAAGCTTTAAACATATAATTCCCGTCGATAAGCTCATCTGGTGTATACGTTAATTCCTGTGTTTCACCAGAAGGTAACACGTTAACAACTCCAGAATAAACAACCTCGCCGTCTTTAGGATTGCCATTCGCCGACCAGTAAACCTCGTACGCTACTTCCCCCTGCATGGTTTGTGAGTCCTGACCATTTTTTATCGTGGCAGAAATGCCAGTGCACGTTACATTTTCAGAGATAAATGATAACGAGCTTTTATCCCATGATGATTTATTTTGTTTAGATCCATTTTGGTAGCTGCCTTTTTCAGCTTGTTCATTCTTAATTGAAGCAGCAAATGTTGTATGAACTGGTTGAATAAATGAAATTGATAGCAATGTTGCCGTTATAATGCCAACAGATAGTTTAGTTAGCTTTTTCACATGACATCCTCATTTCTAACAATCTTTTCGTTTTCGAATATTTTTATGAGATGACTAGTTTATTCGTTTAATAAAGAAGAAGGTGACTCAATACGATCTAACATAGTGTTATTGGTCACCCTCTTCTTCCTACTATACTTTCACTCTTACATTTGCCTCTGCATATGCTCCTGTCACATTATCGAATTTGAACTTCTTTTTTCTCATCAGCTGGGATGCTTACATAAAGAACCTTTGCTTTTGCATCATAGAAGAAGGTATTTGTTTTACCTTGTGATTCTGCAAGAGAACCAACCTCTTGATATTTGCTGTTTCCAGCTTGAATTCTCGATGGTTTTTCCGCATTGTTTAATTTCAATGTGTATTGCTCTAGTTTTGATTCTTTGAAGTTTTTAACTTCTTGTTTTTGTTTGAATGCAATTTTATTACCCTTACGTTCTACTTCAAATGATGTTTCGTTGTATTCACCTTGTTTGTAGTCTTCTGTTGCACCATCATCCTCGTAGAACGTATATGAAGCGTTTTTGTCTAAATACGTATCAAGCACAAGGTTTGTTAAAGGTTTTTCACTTGTGTATTGCTGCACGTCACGGTTTGGAATCATTGAATCCTTCTTCACGAAAATCGGTAAATGACCAAGCGGAGCATCTACAGTAAGTGTTTGTCCACCTTTATATTCTTCACCAGTCCAATAGTCTGTCCAGTTTACGCCCTGTGGTAAGTAAACGCTACGTGATGTTTGACCTTTTGTAATAACCGGTGCAAGCATCATAGAGTCACCAAACATGTACTGGTCACTGATATCATTTGTTTTTTCATCATGTTGGAATTGATAAACAAGTGGTTGATGTACCGGCTTACCACTGTCAGTTGCTTCCTTGAATTCATTGTATAAGTAAGGAAGTAATTGATAGCGCAAGTCGATATATTTCTTGCTGATTTTTTCAACTTCTGGACCAAATGCCCAAGGCTCTTGACCTTGTTTAATTTCAGATTTTGCATCACTATCATAATGGATACGTGAGAATGGATAGAAAGCTCCTACTTCAATCCAGCGAGCAAACAGCTCTGCGTCTGGTCGTTTAGCAAATCCGCCAATATCAGTACCAACGAAGGATACACCTGATAGACCAATATTAGAGATCATCGGGATGGACATTTGCAAATGCTCCCAGTTCGATTCGCTGTCACCTGTCCATAAAGCAGCCCAGCGTTGCGTACCTGCATACATGTCACGTGTCAACACAAACGGACGAGTTCCAGGCTTGTGTATTTTAAAGGCTTGGTGAGTAGCATCTGCTTCATCATGACCGTATAAGTTGTGATATTCCGTATGCATAATTTTGTTATCTTCTGTACCAAAATAAGCATCCAAAGGCAAAGTATGGTACATCTTGTCATTGTCGATAAATACGGCAGGCTCATTCATATCATTCCAGATCCCGTCAATTCCTTCATTAAATAACGTATCATGGTTTTTTGCCCACCAATCACGGACTTCTTGTTTAGAGAAATCAGGGAAAGCAGAATCTCCAGGCCATACCGGACCGATGAACGTTGATCCGTCTGCGTTTTTCGCCCAGTAATCATTCTTCGTACCTTCCTGATACATACGATAGTTTTCATCTTGTTTTACAGCTGGATCGTTGATTGCGATCGCATGGAATCCAGGCATTGATTTTAGTTGTTTTAATGCTTGTTTATATTGTTCATTCCATGTAAAAACACGGTAGCCATCCATATAGTCAATATCAAAATGCATCGTGTCCAATGGAATTTGTTTTTCACGGTATGTCTTCGCAATATTTACGATTTCATCTGCTGTATATCCCCATTTACTTTGGTGTAAGCCCAATGACCACTCTGGTGGAGCTTCCATTTTACCTGTTAGATCTGTATAGCGGTCAACGACATCGCTGATTTCCGGACCGTATGCAAAGTAATACGTTAACTTACCTCCATTTGCATAGAAATAGTAGTAATCATCAGATTCAGTTCCCATTTCATAGTAGGAACGATGTGTATTGTCAAAGAATATCCCATATGCTTTTTTGTCTTTTAACCCAATGAAAAATGGGATTGATGTATATACGTATTTTGTATCTTTCGTATAAGCGTAAGCATCTGTGTTCCACATGCCAATGCTGTCACCGCGTTTGTTGAATTCCAGACCTGCTTGCTCACCGAAGCCATAGAAGTCTTCATTTTGATCTGTTTTCTTAAAGACATAAGGCTTTCCATTTTCATATCCTGAGGTCTTATCTTGATTGACATAATCCTCATTGATCACATTTCCTTGCTTATCAAGGAAGCGTACACCAAATGGCTTCAACTTAATTTCAACTGTAAGTTCATCTGTTTTTAACGTATAAGTATCTTTGCTTTCGATTGCTTTAAATGCTGGTGTATCCCATTCAGATTCTTTTTTAGCAATCCCTCTTGATTCGAATTCTTTTTCACCTTTATTTAATACAGAAACTTTTACAAAATCTTTGTCAAATAATCGAATGTATGCATCATTTGATCCTAAGTCCAATTTGACGCCGTTTGAAAGCTTCTCGATTCCTTGAACAGAAAGCTTTTGAAGATTTTCCTGAGCTAAAGGTGTGTCTGCTTCGGGCTGTGTAACGGCTAGAGCATTCGGAGCTCCTGCAGATAAACAGATAGTAGCTGCAAGTGATGCACTTGCGATCATTTTTAAATATTTTTTTGGTAAGTTCATGTTTCCACCTCAAATTAAAATTTTCTATTCACTGGTAAAATCCTTTTATTCATAAGCTCGCTTTCACGCATTTGAACTGCTTTTTTCTCTACTGCTGGGATTCTTACATTCATTTCATTGTTCTCACCTTCTGCGATAAAAATAAAAAATAAATGATTTCAACTCTAGAATGTCTTCACATCAAATTTCTTTAGAACATCTCTCCATTCTCTTTTCATTTTTAATCATGAGCATCTTTTGTTTCCCGGGTACACTATCAAGTTAGCAACATAGAGAGTCCTTTACAATCGGTTAAAACTCCTACCTGGTATTTTAAAGGCTCTCAAGCCACCATGAATTTGTTAGAAAAAGCATCCTTTAAAATGGACTTAAATAGCGTGGATCTTGATTTGGAATAGCTTTACAATTCCTTTACATTCGAGCAGGAAACGCCTGGTATCCGGCTGAAAAAATGGGTATTTTTAGAAAATGATAGACTATGAGAACTAAAGGACTTTTCTCTTTGATTACTTCCAAAATGGTTTGTCAATCTCTTATTTTTCGTGTATTACTTAAAATATGACGCTCACCCACGATTTTTTTCCTTATTAAGGTTTTATATGAAAATTATGGAAGTTAGTTTAGTCTTTTTACGGCCAATTCTGCGGGGGTAAAATTTTATGGTCTTTACTCAAAATAAAACACCTTCACTTCTGACGAAGGAAAAAAATGATATGTTTATAAGAGAAATAACAGATAAGCAGGTGTTCTTTTCCAAAACCTTCCTTGGGCAATCGCTCTCCGCACCTTTACAATAATGAATAGTAAGAAACGAATAAGGCGGGGTTTCATGTTCCGAAAAAAATTTTTATATAGAAGCTTTTCAACTAAAATCATCGTGGCTTTTCTGCTTGTGATTTTGATATCGACACTATTTATCTCGTTATCTTTTTACTGGGAGTCTAATTCGATCTTGAAGAAAAACGTGCGGGAGTCCACCGTTCAAATCACCAAACAGACGGCGGAGTCGCTCTCATTTATATTGAATGTTGGAATTGATACCTCTGATTTTATTAGCAGTGATCAGAACATCCAGCAAGCTGCCTTACAGTTAAATAGCAATACATCTGACGAACAAAGAAGAAATGACCAATACATTAATACGCTGCTGAATAATTATGTTTATTCCAACTCCTTCGTCAAAATTGTTTATGTGCTGAAAGAGGAAGGCAGTGGCTGGGGCAGCGGAACCTTTTCCGAAGCCAGACTTAAAAACATACGGCTATCAGACAAGGAATGGGTAAAGGAAGCCAAACAAAAAGACGGAGAATTGGTTTGGCAGGGGCTTCAGTATGACGATTTCAACGGAGGCGGAATTAATACAGACTTAATTCTTCCTGTCGGCAGGGTCTTGAAGGATTTTGACACGCTGAATAATATCGGACTGGTACAGGTTCATTTAGACGGACGGTCTATCCTAAATACAATTGAGCACTTAAAACTTGGGAAGACTGGGAAATTCTTCGTTGTCGATAAGAACGGAATGATCATGATTGATGCGAATTTAGACAGCATCAATAAGAAGGTAGAAAATCCTGATTTGTATCACCATATTGTTGATAATGATGCTGTTGAATTCGAATTTGAAGCGAATAACGTGCCATATTACGGTGTCAAGCAGCCGCTTAGCAATGGCTGGATGCTAGTAGGTACTGTTCCGATCCATGAGATCAGCGGACAATTGGATCGTCTCCAATCCTGGATCGTCGTTTCAGCCGGTGTTTTCTCCTTGCTTGCCATTGGGATTGGTTTTTTCATTGCCGGCAGAGTAACGAAGCCTATCAGACAACTGTCCCAGAGCATGCTTCAAGTTCAACAAGGTGATCTAAAAGCGAGAGCGAATGTAAATTCCTCAGATGAGATCGGCTTTTTGAGTAAGCAATTTAACGAAATGCTTTTTGACATCGACAATTTAATGCAGCAGGTGGAAACGGAACAGAGTGAAAAGCATCATGCTGAGCTTCGGGCTGTTATGCACCGGGTTCATCCCCACTTTCTCTTTAATACACTTAGCACCCTGCGCTGGCTTATTGATTCGAATCAAAACGAGCGCGCTTCTCTCGTGTTGTCGGCACTGACCCATCTATTGGAAGCAAATATGGGCAAAAGCGGCAGCATCATTATGGTTGAGGAGGAACTGGACATTATCCGAAAGTATTTGGTCATTTTGGAGCTTCGCTACGAAAAAACCTTCCATTTAGTGTTAGACATAGAACCAGGTACGGAAAGGCTCCTTATCCCCCGCATGCTGCTTCAGCCTGTGGTGGAAAATGCGATATTCCATGGCATTGTTCCGAAGAATACAGACGGACGAATCTCGATAAAGATTCATTTTGATGACGGGAATTTAGTATTTCTTATAAACGATGACGGCTTAGGCATCAGTGATGATAAAGTAAAAGAATTGAATGATCCGGTGACTGCTGTTGAAAAAGGAAAAATCGGCATCGGTTTACGTCATATCTTTGACACACTAAGTCTATATTACGGTCAAAGTTGGGAATGGTCGGTCTCCAGCGGGTCAAAACAAGGAACTACTGTGCGTATAATATTAAAAAATTGGGAGCTGACACAAAAAAATTAATGCACCAGGAGGAACATTATGTTTAGAGTTCTTATAGTGGATGATGAGCCTGTTATCCGGAAAGGAATTACATCCTTTATTGATTGGGAAAAGGAAGGAATAATGGTTGATGACCAATACGCAAACGGTGCCGAAGCCCTTTCTGCTCTTGAAAAACAACCGTATGATATTCTCATTACCGATATAAAAATGCCTTTGTTAGGCGGGATTGAACTTACAAAGAAAGCACTAGAGCTTTACCCATGGCTCAAAGTAATCCTGATCAGCAACTATAGTGACTTTGAATACGTAAAAGAAGGTCTTAAACTCGGCGCGGTCGATTATTTGTTAAAGCTAACTCTAAAAAAAGAAGATCTTCTTGCCGTCCTCAGGCACTGTATCACGATGCTAAACGAGGAACGGCAAAAGAATTCTGAATTGAATCACTATCAACAAGAAGCCGTCTATCTTGAAAGAAAACGTGTTGAACAGGAAATGAAAAGATTGATCGTGCAAGAGCAGACCTCCTTTTCTTCAACCGAGTGGGCGCCTTCATGGCTGGAACATTCGTACGCTTGTGTTTATCTTATGCTGGATGGTGCAGAGGAATGGAGGGAAAATCACGGCTTTCTCTATATGCAGTTCCTTTTGGAGGAATGGCAGAAAATGTTTTATGAGCAAATCGAGATTGGGACCGCAATGATTGTTGCCGAAAGCAGCATGTTTCTCATTTTTCCTGATCTTAATGGGACGGAGCAGCAGCAATTCCTTCAGTGGAAGCAGTTTATAGAAAAGGAATGGGACGTTTCAACATCGGCAGGTTTAGTAAAAGAGCAAGGTATAAACAGCATTCTTAAGGGATTTAAAAACAGTTTTTCAGCCTGCCAAAGACGTTTTTTTGAAGGATTAGGCGGTTTTTATCATATGAATGGGTTGGAAAATATAAGAATCGATAAAAAAATCCATAATTGGAAGCCATTCTTCGATATGATCAGCAATGGAGATCCAACATCATCCGCAATTGAATATGCGCTTAAACGCTGGAATGGCGAGGCCCTGACTTCAGAACATGTAAAGCATGAGGCGTGCAGCCTTCTCACAGGCACCTACCGATTGCTCGGTGCTGAAGAATCTATGCTCCCAGAGCGGCATGATTTGCTTTTCCAAACGGAGACAATTGATCAAATGGTATCCCTGCTGGTTTGCCAGCTAGAAGAAATCAGGTCTACGTTAACACCAAAACTGATTGATAATGGATATGACGAGGATTTAATAAAGAAAGCACTGGAATATATAGGTGCCCGTTATACCGAGAACATAACACTGCAGAGTGTAGCAGATATCGTGCATCTCAGTAAAAGTTATTTCAGTCTCTATTTCAAAAAACAAACAGGCCGAAATTTTGTCGATTATCTGATTGATCTGCGGATCAGGGAAGCGAAGCGCCTATTAGTGGAAAATGAAAATCGAATTTACGATATAGCTGAAGCTGCAGGCTTTAAAGACGTAAAATATTTCAGCAAAGTGTTTAAAAAGGTAACCGGATTAACCCCAATGGCTTACAGGGAAAAACACCAGGTGAGCAAGATTGGCTAGATTAAGAAAGGATGTTACCGATATGGGATGGAAGCTGGCAGCCTATTTACTGATTCTCGTATTGTTAGCAGCTTGTAAAAGTCAGTCGATGATTTCCGATCCAAAGCAGGTTCAATCGCTTCAAAATGATGAAAAAACAGTGATTACGTTTTGGCACACCTACAACGACAAAGAAACCGAGCTGTTAGAACTAGAGTTGATCCCTGCTTTTGAGCGTGAGCATCCGAACATGCGGGTCGAGTCGATCAACTTTGCTTTTAATAATGAATTAAAGAACACATTAATCGCACGTGCCTCTTCAAACAGAGGTCCAGATGTGGTCAGGCTTGATATTGCCTGGGTTCCTGAATTTTCACTTAAAGGGCTTCTCGAACCGTTAAACATGTTCCCAGGTTTTCAAGATATCCAAAGCAGGTTTTCTCCTCATGCGATGGCTGGAGGCTATTACAAAAAAAATTATTATTCTCTTCCGCTTAATATTTACACGAAGACTGCGATCTTTAACCGAGAACTTCTAAAACGAGCCGGCTATTCAACGCCTCCGCACACAATGGAAGAAGTGATAAAGATTGCACATCATCATCGCTTATCTATCGGACTTGGAGGATTGGAACCTTGGGATACGATTCCTTATATATACAGCCTTGGCGGGGCCATTTCCGATAAGAATTTCAACAAGGCTTCCGGATATTTAAATAGTCAAGAAACGATCGATGCTGTAGAGCAATTAACACTACTTTATAAAGAAGAACTTATTAATCTTCCTGATCAATCCGGTGATGACAAAAATTTTGAACGAGTAAAATCCGGAAATATCCTTATGACGGACGAAGGCCCCTGGTTCTACAGTCTATTAGATAAAGCAGAATTGGATCGTGCTCAAAACCTGACCATTCCAGTTCCGTTTCCACATGATAATGGACCTGTATCAATTATAGGCGGCGAAAACCTCGTGATTATGAAGGGCAGTAAACGACCAGCTGCGGCATGGACTTTCATGAACTGGATGACAGACAAGAATGCGCAGCTTCGCATGGCGCAAACTGGATTAATGCCAACAAACCTGGAGGCAGTCAAAGCTATGAAAATACCGAAAGATTCTTATCTTCATTCTTATAAGGAGGCTACGGAAAATGCTTTTTTATGGCCCAAAGTTAAGAACTGGAGTAAAATCGACGAAGTGTACTGTGAGTACTTGAATAAAATATTTGAAGGTGAATTGTCTGTTAAGTATGGTTTAGACCGTGCTGCAGCTGAAATAGACGAGTTATTAGCTGATTCTTGATGCAAAAATAACTGTATTTAGTTCCTCTACAATTTTGTTTCCAGCAGTAATAAAAGCCAGAAAAGTTCTGATAATTCACAAGAACTTTTCTGGCTCTTTAACTTTCTTCCCCTATTAAATATTTTAAAGACCGTTTTAATATTGCAAAACACTTTTTCGTTAATACAATCCAAAACAATACAAATGACATCCAGCCATTTCACTATTTATGGCAATAATATACGATAAATCTTCTCCATTTGGTCAATCGTCAGCGACTTCGGATTGTTATTTAATAACCGAGTTACCTTTAAAGCCGACTCAGCCAAATGAGGAATGTCTTGTTCATCGACCCCATATTCCTTTAAATTTTGAGGAATATTCAATTCCTTTGTCCATTCAGCGATTTGTTCGATCACCTTCTCAGCTAGTTTTTCTGGGGATTCCTCCGCTTGATCGATTCCCATTGCTTTACTTACTTCAACAAGTTTTTCTGTTATCACATCCATATTAAATGCCATCACATGCGGCAACAACATTGAATTTGCCACACCGTGAGGAATGTTAAACTTGCCGCCCAAAGGATATGCCAAAGCATGAACTGCCGCGGTTCCTGCGCTTGTTAATGCCATTCCGCCGTACATAGAACCGAGGAGCATTTTTTCTCTTGCTTCAATCGATGAACCATGATGATAGGCTTCTAGAATGCTTGAGGAGATAAGTCTAATCGATTCTAAAGCAAACATATCACTCATTGGATTTGCTTTATTTGAAATATAGGATTCAAGAGAATGGGTAAATGCATCCATGCCAGTAGCTGCTGTAATTGATTTCGGGAGACTTATGGTTAACATCGGATCAAGGATAACCAGCTTTGGAAGAAAGTATTTACTAACGATTCCTACTTTCAACTCTTCTTCAGGTACTGTAACAATCGAATTTGGAGTAACCTCTGATCCTGTTCCTGAAGTAGAAGGAATTAAGATCGTTGGAATCCCTTCTTTTTCAATTTGGTTCCCGCCTAAAAGGTCCCGAATGGAATAATCATTTGTTTTTAAAACAGAGAGAAGTTTTGTAGCATCAAGGACACTGCCACCACCAATTCCTATCAATAGATCAAACTCTTTATCAGCGATATCCTGATAGATATCCTCAATATTTTGAATCGTTGGTTCAGGCATAACATGATTGATCGTAAAGGTTTTAATCCCTTTTTCTGATAATTGCTTTTCTAATGTATCAATGAACCCTAATCTTTGAAGAGCTGGTTGAGCCACAATTAAAGCAGAATCGATTTTCCTTTTGACAAGATGCAGATGTTCCGAAAGCTGATCAAGTGAATGTGCTCCAGAGATAATGTGATTCGCAGTAAAAAATTGATAAAAATGATTCATAAAGCTTCTACTCCTCCTTATAATCAATGCATGTGATTGTATGTATTAAAGTTGATTCACTACTTGTGTTGGTCTTTCACCCTTTACAAGTACATTGACAATATTTCTTACACTCGTCATCCCCACATTATTAATGGCTTCGTACGTATAACCTGCAATATGCGAGGTAGCAATAAAGTTTGGCAATGTAAATAATGGATGGTTTGTCACAGGCTCTTTTAAAAATACATCGATAGCTGCCCCGGCAATCTTCTTTTCTGATAACCCAGCATAAAGGGCATCTTCATCAACCATCCCTCCGCGGGAAACATTAATTAAATAGGCTGTCTTTTTCATGATGTTTAGTTGTTCTGCACCAATGAGGTTTTTCGTTTGCTCATTCAATGGCATATGCAGGGTTACAAAGTCACTTTGTATCAGCAGCTCTGGGAGTTCAGTAAATGTCACATCATTTTCTTCAGCAAAGGCTACATCAGGATAAGGTTCAAAGGCAAGGATGTTCATGTCAAATCCTTTTGCCCTGCGCACGACCTCTTTTCCGATTCTTCCAAGGCCGATAACTCCTAACGTTTTCCCATAGACCTCAGTTCCAATTATCCTTGGCCACTCGCCATCCTTTGTCAAAGTATTTGCTTGAGGGATATTTCTTGCCAAGGAAAAAAATAAGCCAAAAACATAGTCTGCAACCGCCATTTTATTACCATCTGGAACATTTGTTGCCCAGACACTTTTCCTTCTTGTTGCTTCCAAGTCAATATTGTCGTATCCCACTCCATGCTTGCAGACAATTTTCAAATTTGGAGAATGCTCTAACAAGCTTTGGTTTATTTCTGTATAACCTACAATGACAGCATCAGCATCCGCTAATTCGGAAAACAATTCTGATGTGGGCGCCCCATCAGAAATACGGACTAATTCAATTCCATGATCATTCAAGTACTCAATAGGCTCATTCGAATACATGCCGAATGACGGAGAAGTAGAAACTACTTTCATTGAAAAATTACCTCCATTATAAATTTTTCTGTCTCATTACATTTCAATATCACTTGCAATCATGCTTTTCTTTTTTCTAAATCCAGATACGAGACTAAACACGAAAACAACCATGGAAAACACAAGGACAGAGCCTGCAATTGGCCTGCTGAAGAAGCCAAGGACATCACCTTCGAACATCGCAAGTGATTGCAGCAGCGAGTTTTCCATCAAACCACCTAACACAAAGGTTAAAACAATCGGCGCGATTGGGATATCAACCTTTTTAAAAAAGTAACCGATTACACCAAATACCAGCATTGCCCCAACGTCCCATAAACTGTTGTTAACACTATACGAACCGAGAATCGCAATTAACAGGATGATTGGATACAATAGCTTCGCAGGTACCATTGCAATTTTAGCCCAAACACCTGCAAGAGGCAGATTCATAACTAAAAGTAAAAAATTACCGATAAACATACTTGCAATAATGGCCCAGACAATATCCGGATTAGATTGAAACAGGGCAGGACCTGGAGTAAGACCATTCATAATAAAAGCACCTAGTAAAACAGCGATTGTCGGCGAACTAGGAAGTCCAAGTGTAAACAAAGGTATTAAGGCACCACCGCAATAGGAATTGTTTGCCGTTTCCGGGCCAGCTACACCTTCAATGGCACCCTTTCCAAATCTTGATGGATCTTTTGCAAGCTTTTTTTCCAAAGAGTAAGACATGATGGCAGGTATTACCGAGTTCGTTCCCGGAATCAATCCAGTTAGAAATCCCAATCCCGTCCCTCGTCCAATTGATTTTAATGCGGGTGACCATTCTTCCTTCCTTGGAAAAACGCCTTTCACTTTTGGAGGTTTTTGCGTTTTGCCCTGATTTTCTATGCCGATTAATATTTCTGACATTCCGAATAACCCCATGGCAATCATGACAAAATCAAAGCCTTCCATTAATTTCGCCTGCCCAAACGTAAATCGGTCAAGTCCTGTAATCGGATCCATCCCGATCATGGCAAGTGTAAGTCCAATTAATACTGCAATGAGACCGCGGAGTAAAGACTGACCCATTAACCCAATGACCATAATCATCCCCATTACCATCAATGCAAAAAATTCAGGCGGACCAAATTTTAGCGCAAACTCCGCAATTGGCGGTCCAATAAAGGTTAAGCCTAAAATAGAAAATGTTCCACCAATAAAGGAACCAATGCCTGCAACTCCTAATGCAGCACCTGCCCTTCCCTGTTTTGCTAGTGGATGTCCATCCATACAAGTTATGACAGAGGCAGATTCCCCAGGTGTATTAATGAGTACAGAAGTAATTGTTCCTCCATACATGGCACCATAATAGATTCCAGAAAGCATGATAATAGCTGAAATAGGTCCCATTCCAAACGTAAGCGGGAGAAGGACAGCAGTTGCAGTTGTTGGCCCAAGTCCCGGCAATACTCCGACAAGCATTCCAATTGTTACACCAATGAGACAATATAATAGATTAGACCACGACATAGCTGTTTCAAAACCAGATAATAATAGACTAAATGACTCCATTCAGATCCCCTACCATCCCAATGAATTTACCGGTAACGGTATTTTAAGCAAATTATAGAACACGACGAAAAAGAATAACGTAACAGTGGTAGAAATACCAAGGCAGAGGTACCATTTATAACTTGGTAGTAAGACAATAAACAACATGATAATGCCTGCTATGCAAAACCCAGTTGCGGGAACAATGATCATGAACAAAATAAACGACAAGATGAACAGGATGGTATTTCTTAAACCCTTTCCTCTGGGAAGAATATCGCTGAAACTAATTTTATGTTTGAACATAGATTCTGCTATATATAATAGTGACAGAACAATCAATGCCCCACTTAACCATAAAGGGAATAAACCTGGACCTGGTCCAATCGATCCATAATATTCATAGGTTAACGCTGTTGAAAAAATAATCAGGGCAAAAACGAATATAAAACACCCCACCCAAACTCCTGCGTTCTTCATAAATAACATTTCCTTTCTTTATTTAATCGGTCTCTTACGATTATGATAAAAACCTTCTTCGCTGAATTTTCTTAAACATTATGAGCCGTTATCTATGCAAACGACGATTGAGTTGTCGTTACTTTCGAAATCACACAAATTCTTCATACATCATTCAGGAGGATGGGTACAACCCTGCATGTAAGCTTGTACCCATCAGACTGCTATTGAGCAAATTTAATTTTGTCAATCCAAACCTTAGTTTCTTTTATTTCCGCTTTGATTTTTTCTTCAATTTGTTCTGGACTTTTGTCATAGCTAGTTAGATTCGATTTTTCAAGGAATTCTTTGTAACTATCTGATGCATATGCTTCAGCAAATGCTTCATTTAATTTTTTATAAACATCTTCTGGTACATCCTTCGGTACGACAATGAACTTATAGACACCCCATACTAAATCCATTCCTTTTTCTTTAAAGGTTGGCACATCAGGGATTTCAGGTGCCTCATCTTCACTAAATACTCCAAGGAATTTAAGTTTTCCTGACTTCACATGTTCCATTGCCTCTCCAGGATGGACAGTAATAAGATCAACTTGTTCACCCAATAAAGCAGTAATCGTCTCTGCTCCGGATTTAAAAGGTACATATTGGCCTTTTAAACCAGATTCATCAAAAAATGTCGCACTAGCAAGATGAGAAAATCCACCCGCTCCAGAGGTTGCATACTTAATAGTCGTACCACTATCTTTTTCCTTCATTAAATCTTCCAGCGTATCCCATTTAGAATTGGAGTGTGTCAGGATCGCCATATTCTCATATGTTGTAGCATGAACGACTCTGAAATCTTCAATTGAATATTGTGTTGGCTTTATATTCGGTTGAGAGGTAAATGGACTATTTGAAGAAATCATGATTTTATAACCATCTGCAGGTGACTTGGCAACTTCGGTAGCAGCTAGTGTACCGCCTGCTCCCGGCTTGTTGACTACCGTAACTGGCTGGCCTAGCTCCTTCTCTACTTCCTTCGCTAATGTTCTTGCGATAAGATCAGTACTGCCGCCAGCATCCCAAGGAACAATCAGCTCAATTGGCTTAGTGGGAAATTCTATTTCATCAGCATTTTTCCCGGAAGCGGTTTTTGCATCCTGGCCTGACGAACCGCAGGCTGTTAACACTAAAATCGTTGTCATGAAAGCAAACAGTAAACCAAATAACTTCTTCATATACAAAACCTCCTTCAAATTATGTGAATAATATGTATGAATATATCTTAGATGTACGATTCATATTCCAGCTTATACTGATTTGATTAAGTTGTTTTCAGCATATTTTTTCATGATTGTTTCTACTTTACTTTTATCTTGGTTCGTTAATGATCTGACAGGAGACCTTGATGGACCAGCAGGAAATCCTGTAAAATTAAGCGCTTCTTTTAACCCTGCTGGAAGTGTTCCAAGCTTCATTGCTGACCGCAGATCCCTTAACTGTGTCTGAGCAATCTGTGCTTCATCATATTTTTCGGCTTTCCAGTTTTCATAGATTGATGCAACTGTTTGCGGAAGCACATTTGCCGTTGCAGCAATGGCTCCCTTTCCCCCAGCCATTAGAGTAGGTAAAATAAGAGAGTCTGTCCCAGCTAGAACGGAAAAATCCGGGTTAACCACATCTAGGTATTGTAAAATTTGATCAATCTTACCGCTGCTATCTTTAATTCCTACGATATTATCAATCTCTGAAAGCCTCGATACTGTATGCGCTTCCAAATTATTTCCGGTACGATCCGGAATATTATAAAGAATAATCGGAAGCTGAGTTGAATTTGCGATCTGACGGTAATGTTCGTATAATTCCTCTTGAGTGAACGGCAGAAAATAAGGAGTAATGACGGACACGGCATCGACATTCAACTGCTCCAACCTTTTCGTTAACCTGATTGTTTCTGCAGTGCTTATACAACCAGCCCCTACATAGATGGGAACTCTCCCTTTTGCTTCATCGACTATGATTCTTGCAATCTCTACCTTTTCATCAAAAGTGAGCGAAAAAAATTCACCATTTGTTCCTAAACAAAATAATCCATGTACACCACGATCAATTAATTGATTGACTAGTTTTCGAATTCCATGCTCGTTAACCTCTTGTTCATTTGTGAAAGGGGTTATCATCGCTGCAATAATACCTTCTGGCCTAATCATTTCATTCCTCCTTCGTGCTAATTAGTCATTAGATTACTTTCGTACCTGATGGAAGGGAAAGAATGATGTACAAAGGCAGCAGTTTCATTTTCAAAATGTAACCGCTTCCTGATTTCCACCAGACCTTTTCTCGTCCACCACTTAAATGTTGTATACATCATTTATCTGTATGTTAATTCGCCTTTAGAATTTTGTCAATAGTTTGATTATTAAAATTATTTAATTTATAGATTTAATTTGATGATTTCAGTCATCTAATTGACGATATTTTTCTTTTAGTTTAAAATATGTTGTATATAACAGAAAATTCTATATATTGGTTATAAAGGAGTAGAACTGATGAATATTCCAAAAATTGATAACTCAAATCTATGGGATAAAACGTATAATATTCTCAAGGATAAAATTATTCGCAGGGAGTTTGATCCCCATCAAAAGCTTTTGATCCCGGAGTTGGTACAGAATTTAGGTGTAAGCAGAACACCAATCCGTGATGCCCTTAATCGTCTTGAAATGGACGGATTAGTCACCACCGTTTCAAAAGTAGGCACTTTTGTAAACGCTATCGAAATACAAGATGTATTAGACATTATGGATACACGTTTAATGTTAGAATTTTGGGTGGTTGATAAAGTTGCACAGCTATCAAAAGAGGACTTATTAAAAGAGCTTTCGAAGATGCAGCAAATTATTCAGCAATCTCTTTATGACGTAGAAATTCTTCCACTTGAAGACTATTTAAGGAAGGATTATAATCTGGCTTTTCATCTAGAGTATTTAAAATTGGGAGGAAACAAGAAAAATATCAGTATCTATACAAACATAATGAATTATCGATTTTTAGCTGTCGAAAGTTCCCTTATCTCGAAAGAAATGATTACATCAGCTATCCATCAGCATATTGCCATTGTAGAAGCTTTAAAAGGAGGAAATGTCACCGATATTAAGGCTGTTGTCAAAAATCATTTGGATGACTCTAAGGTTAATTTAGTGAATAAAATTCAGAAAAATGGCGGTGTTATTTAACCTTATAGATCGGTGGGAAGATTCATACACAGTGGTATCCCCATTCCTGTTGTGATGACGGGGACAGATTTTATTTTAAAAGCTCGGTAGTTTTTTTATAATGATAAGCTGGGGATCATTCATGAAAATGAATCCCCAACGATTTTTTCTCACTTTCTTAAATACAGCCCGGTCGGTTACTTAAAAGACATGTTAAGCAAACAACCTCTGCTTTCTCCATTTCCCCCATTTATAATAAGCAAAAGCGAAGATGCTGCTGATGATAAAACCAATTCCCATGCCGATTGCAATGCCGTTTTGCCCAAAAGCATTAGAACAAATAAATGTTAAAGGATAACGCAAAACCCAAAATGAGAAAATATTCAGCACCAGCACTTGATACATGGCACCGGAACCTCTGACAATGCCATTTAAAATGAAATTGAAACCGAGAAACGGATAAAAGAAGGCAATGATCCTTAAATAATCCGTACCAAATGAAACGGCTTCTTCTTCCTGAATAAACAAACGAGTCAAATGTTCAGCGAATAAGAAGACGATAATGGTAATCACAAGCATAATGATAAAATTAAAAAGAGCTCCAAAGATAGCAATCTCCCTAACACGGTCCCAGCGGTTAGCCCCAATATTTTGCCCTGCCATGCTATTGACTGCTGTACCCAATGCCATCGCCGGCAGCATAATTAAACTATCAATTCTCTGCGAGGCCCCAAACCCTGCCACTGCTGCCCCGCCGAAAGAGTTGACAACTGTCATGATGGCGGTAACTCCAGCAAAAATAACAGTCATTTGCAGACCAGACGGAATGCCCAGCTTAAGGATTAAGAGCACTTCCTCTCTTTTCGGTACCGAAGGAAAAGTAAACGGTACAAATTTTAAACGTAATGTATAAATGATGCCTAGCAGAAAAGCGATGCCTTGTGATAATACTGTTGCATAGGCCGCACCTTGTATACCCAAATCAAAGCCTGAAATAAAAAGCGGATCTAATACTGTATTTAAAATGGCAGCGATCATCACAAATTTCAGCGGTGTTTTACTATCTCCCAATGCCCTTAATACAGTACTGATAAAATTATAACCAATCAAAAACAGAATCCCGATGAAGTTAATTTGCAAATAAACATTCGCCCCATCGAGCATTTCACTCGGCGTATTTAGCATGACCAAAATCTGCATTGAGAAGAAGAATCCGATGATACCAATCAAAATAGATAATGCAGTGAGAAGAACAACAAAAGCATTTAAGTAGGTTTTAAGCCCAGAGTCATCTTCCCTGCCTTTTTGCTGGGATAGAATGGTCAATTGGGCATTATTGATCCCTAAAATAAAAGACAGCACGGTTAAAACAACTGTAGATGATACAGTAACCGCCCCAAGTGCATTAGCACCCAGCAGGTTGCCAACCCACAAGCTATCAATGAATTGATAGGATACTTGCAGCAAATTGGTCAGCATAATCGGCCCTGAGAACATATACAGCTGTTTCATGATCCTGCCATCGGTAAAATCATGTTGCGACAAATTGAGTACACTCCCTTTAATTATTAATCATGTAAATAAGACAGGTTTAAGCCCTAAAATCTTGGTTTCTATTTTTAGTATAAAAAAAGAGGGCTTATCCCTCCACATTGTTGCTCAAACTTGTCCTCTGCCTACTCTAGTAAAATATGTACCGCTACAAACCTCTTATCATTTAGATTAGAGGAATGCACTTCCAATCGAAATCATGCCAATAAACCCATAAACAACAGCAACTCCTACACCATATAGAAATAAGTTATCCACTTTAAAAAGTCTTATCAGTTCAACGAAAGAAATGACAATCCGTAAAAATAACAATAATCCAAATATACTCAAAAAGGCCATTCCAGCTATCATTGGAATCTCTGTCACTAGCCTCACCCAATCTGACTTATCATTCGAAAGAATCCCAATCCCCACACCAAGATAAATCCACAAAAATGAACTAAATACAAGTGTAAAGAAAAAAACGAAATATCGATGTACTTTAGGTGCTAAAGAAGAATCTACTGACATGATCCATTTAATAAAATACTTAATACATAGTCTACATGAAATAATAGGATGCAACCATGCAAATACTAAATCTGTCACATCGTCCTTTACATAAGAATTTCTTCCAAATGTCATCTTTATTATGTCTGGTCCGTTTTTCTTCTTATTCATTTTCATCCCCCTTATCTAGCAAACGAGTTTTTATACTTCAATTGAAATAGACGATCCTTCCGTTACTTAAGTATCACATCTGGTAGTTTACTTAATTAATTGAATATAGGTACTTGTCTATGGACAAGACCTTCCCCTATTGTCAGGAATCCATAATATGTTCTAATCTCCAAGATAGCGCCCGATCGTTGAAGATCGCGTTCTGGAACATCCACGGTGCAAGGATATTCAAGAAAAGCCCCCTTTAAATTGAATACGTCTTTCATTACTTAAAACAGTGTTAAACATATTAGGTCTTACTTTATTAAATGTTTGTATTAGTCTTGCACCAAAAATTCACAAATCACTCCAAAGGATGGCCTAAAAATCCCCAATTGGCATTATGTTATATAATAGAAACTTAATAGTTAAAGGATTGTTCCCCACTGTCTATAAATATTCCAATTTTAAGCCTACGCCAACTTCTTTTATATCTGCTACTTTTGAAAGTGCTACTTTAGAGTGTAAATCAGTACAATGACAAGCATGAAGGATATCAGGATTAAGTTCTTTTATGTATTGTACTGTTTTCTCTAACTGTTCTTTTGATGGATTTAATAGATAGGATCCTCCAATAATATCAACTACTCTTTCTTACTGACAAATTTTCGCAAAATAACCTACATCCGGATGACCAATTTTAGAAAATGCCTAAAAGCGTACAAATTAATGTACGCTTTACTTTTGACTTAAAGAGAGACCTATATACTTTAACATAAATATCCGATTTTCTTACTATGTGTTATTCCACTAAATGGACAGATTATTAAACAATATTGTTGGCATATAAGGAGCAAAACACAAAAACCCTGTATAAATCAATACCAAGCCTCAGTTAAAGGATAAACATCTTATTTGATCAGTTTCTGTATGTTACTAAGAAGTTGAAAGATCTGGCCCCTGTGGTGTGATTCATGTTCAATCAAGTGATAGACAACCCACTCTGGTGAGACGTCATAGTGTTCAAGCACCCTCGGTTTCCGCCAATCCGTTAAGTCCATTGAACGAAAGTGGGAAAGAAATACTTCACGTACCTTATTAAGGCGGTGAAAATGTTCCTCTAAACTTTGTCCTTCAATATGGGTTAAAGAGCCGTCTTTTGAATGGACTTCTAACGGAAACAACGAACGTATTTCGGGATCCCATTCAGTCCCAAGGACTTCTACATATAACCAATCTGCCTCGACCAATGCAATATGATATAACAGCGAGCCAATCGTTTGTCTTTCATCAATTTTTGTGTCGAGTGTATATTGACTGATTCCAGTTAATTTTGTTATAAGAGTTCGGCGAACATCTTCTAAACACCATAGCCATCGACCAATTTCTTCTTCATATTCTGGTAACGGAGATACCTGTAAAGATTTTCTCTCCAACGAGATCACACTCCTCTTAAAGAGCATACATTCTATTTAATATGGATGTTTCCTTCTTTAAATAAAAGATCCCTTCCCTTTCCACTAATATAGTAAAAAAGACTTGAATAAAAATATAAGTTAATTCTTTCCACAATTTACTAATTGTTCCTTGTATAATAATAAATAGAAACACACCATCGTTTTGCCAGCCAAATTTCGAATAAAAAAGAGTGGCAATTTTGGAAAGGAAAAAAATCTTTTATTGGTTCATACCGGTTTTATTGATTGTACTTTTAGCTAATTCTGTATACGCTTCCGAACAACAAGAAACAGCTAAAGCGAAACAATCATCAGCATTAAAAGGACAATTCTACCTCGAAGACATAGTAAAAATTTACGTCCCATCTACTTATAATATTGATCAACCAATTGATAATACTCCTTATGTTAATAAGTCGTTAGAAGAATTTTCAAGAATGTTTGGAGGAGCAACTGCGATCAATGGGACAGGTTCGTGGCTTTCTGATGATAATAAGTTAATCAAGGAAAAAGTAACGATTGTCTATAGCTATGCAGAAGATTTGGATAAGACAAAAATAAATCAAGTCGTTGATTATGCCAAGTCACTAAAGGAAGAGTTGAAACAATCGTCAGTGTCTCTTGAAGTGAATGGAAAGATGTATTTTATTGAATAACGTACAGAAAGTTGAGATTTTCAACTTAAGGATTCTAGTTTTCAAGAAAAAGAGTTTATGAATGAAGAGGACGTTCTTGTTCGATCGTATTTGCTAGTCCATTGAATCCATTAAACAACCGAACGTGGTTCTATAACAATTTTTAAGCCATATGCCGGAAGAAAAAGGTCTCTTACTGAGGGAATTATAGCTAGTAAACGACCTTTTTCTTTATTAGATTGACAATTTCTAACAGTCATCATAATTGATTCAACAAATACTAATCTTTCACAACCTTATCCTTCTCAACTCTCTCTCTATCATCAAAGTCTATACTAACCATTCACTATCGATCGAAACGAGTCCTCTTTCATATCCGAGATAATAAACCATATTATTTTCTTCTTTAAAATATTCTGTTTCAGATGGTGCTCCCAATAGGCTCATCACTTCCTCTTTTGTCTTGCCATTTAATTCAAAATCGTTCATTAAATCATCAACCATATACCACTCTTTTTTCATGAGTATGTAACCATGTTTCAGTACGAAAAATTGAGTCGTATTCATTTATCCCTAGCTCGACCGTACAATATAAAGGCGGGAGTATACCTAGAATGATGATGACGGTAAACTTAGTCACCACTTTTCTTTCACTTTTTAAATGGGGATTCGTTCGTTTCCAGAGAAGGAATAGAATGAATTGCAACAAAATAAAAGGCAGTAATATAGCAGATATACTTATAACATTGTACGAAGACACGATGGACAGCTTACTTGATGTCGAAACGGAATTATTTTTACAAACGTTTCTCTCCAGGTCCACTTATGATCACACTTCTGACAAGTTGGCATGATAACCGCCTCCTTCTAAATATCTTTCTACCTTTATTTTAACATAATATTCCAACTATCTAATGATTTTCGAATATTTCGGGGTATCAAAAATACTTACGATAGTTTACGTTAGTCTGAATATAGTATTAAAATACACTAACCATAAAAGATGTTCCTGCTAATACAATAGCAGCTGGAAACCCAGCAAAAATACTAAAAAGTTTTTAATTTTCCAGTTGTTTCTTCTTCAATGGGTAGCATTAGTTAATACAGAACAAAGAAGAGAACCCAGGAACGTTCTTAGGTTCTCTTTTTTCCTTTTTTGAATATCAACATTAATCTTTAACAGAACCTATAAAATAATAAAAGAGCATCCACTTTAAAAGGGATGCTAATCGCAATCATGTAGTTGTTCAAGAAACTCTCAATCAATCGACTATCGTTTTTGATACCCTTTAACATAAAGAATAACAATAGCCATGATGATCAAACCTATTAATAAAAATGGACCTACACCCGAACTATATACAATGTGAATCCTAATGTAAAGGAATACATTCACAACTAGGATGATGAGTAAGAAAATACACAATACGAAGATTGGTATCATATATTTATTTCGACTCATACAATCAGCCCCTTTATAGAAGCTTGTTCTTGATAATAAGGCAGGAAAAAAATAATGAATTACATTCTCCATAAATTTTCATTCTTTATTAAACACTATGTAAACCACATCTTGTATTATTCAGAAATCGAGGAAATTCTCTCCTGCAACTAGCATACAAGCCCCACTTATCTTGAAGAAAATCACAGAAAAGTAGCCTTTACCTCATTTGTTTATTCATGAATTTTTCATTGCAATATAGATACGAATATTTTCACCGAACAATAATACCAGGTTTTGATTTTTTTTATTTCCTCAACGGTAAAAAGAAGGGGCTCACCCCCCTGGTACCTTATACTTGTTTTAATCGCCTTCCATACTAGGACACCAAAAAAAGCACATTGCATTTACGCAAAGTGCTCTTCGTATCTGAGGTTAAATATAACAAGGTGTTGATAAATATATGATTAGCGCTCGACACAAGGTGGAGCGCTAATCATTATTATATTTTACTTACTTCAATCATTACTGCATCACCCTGTCCGCTGCCAGAACAGATTGCAGCAATTCCTATTCCGCCGCCACGACGTTTTAATTCATAAGCTAGAGTTATAATAATACGTGCGCCACTTGCACCAATTGGGTGGCCAAGAGCCACTGCTCCACCGTTTACGTTTACTTTTTCCGGGTCAAGACCGGCGATTTTGTTACTGGCGAGTGCGACTGCAGCAAACGCTTCATTTATTTCAAATAAGTCAATTTCATCAACTGTTTTACCTGTTTTCTTTAATAGTTTATTAATGACAAGCCCTGGTGTTTGCGGGAATTTTTCCGCTTCTACAGCTACTTCCGCATGAGCGATAACAGTTGCTAAAATCGATTTCCCTTCTTTTACTGCACGTTTTTCGTTCATCAAGATTAGTGCAGCTGCTCCATCATTAATACCAGGTGCATTTCCAGCAGTAATAGTACCTTTATTGTCAAATGCAGGACGCAGTTTCGCCAAAATGTCTTTCGTTGTATCTTTACGAGGTGATTCGTCTGTATCAACGATAATGGGATCGCCTTTCCGCTGCGGCACTTTAACTGCAATAATTTCTTCGGCCATTGTCCCATTGGCGATTGCCGAAATCGCCCGTTCATGACTTCGAACAGCCCATTCGTCCTGTATTTCCCGTGATAATTCTAATTCATCAGCCGTTGTGTTTCCATATGTCCCCATATGGACACCAGTAAAGCTGCATGAAAGACCATCATGAATCATTAAATCAACCATTGGTGCATTGCCCATCTTCATGCCCCATCTTGCCTTGGAGACCGCATAAGGTGTATTTGACATTGATTCCATTCCACCGGCTAAAATCACTTCTTCATCACCGGCACGGATAATCTGGTCAGCAAGCGTGACACTGCGAAGTCCAGATGCACATACTTTATTCACGGTTTCTGTTTTCACATGCCATGGAATTCCTGCTTTTCTTGCAGCTTGACGAGATGGGATTTGTCCCTGTCCTGCCTGCAAAACATTTCCGAAGATCACTTCATCAAGTTCTTCTGGTTTTACATTTGCTCGCTTCATCGCTTCTCTCATCGCAATACCGCCTAGTTCGGCTGCTGTTAAAGAAGAAAGCGCTCCACCGAACTTTCCAATCGGTGTACGTGCGCCATCTATAATAACTGTTTTCACCATCTCTACCTCCAAATATTGAGACTCTATAATAAAAATGCTTTTGTTTTTTCTCAATTACTCGTCAACCTTTACTTAATCGAAATAAAAATATGATTATAAAAAGTAAAAGACTGCTGAAATATAGATCCCTGTAATTAACATAATAATCAAACCATAACCCATGATATCTTTTGCTTTTAAACCCGCAATTGCTAAAGCTGGCAATGCATAAAACGGTTGAATCATATTCGTCCAAGCATCTCCCCATGCAACAGCCATCGCTGTTTTTGGTAAAGAAACGCCCAGTGCTTCAGCAGCCTCTAACATAACCGGTGCTTGAACAGCCCATTGTCCTCCGCCTGAAGGAACGAAAAAGTTTACCAGACCCGCACTCCATAACGTAAACATGTGAAATGTATTCTCATTTGAAATAGAGATAAACGCATTGGATAGTATCCCAGCAAGTCCTGAAGCAGTTACAATCCCCATTAACCCTGCGTAAAATGGAAACTGAATAATAATTCCGCTTGCACTTTTAACTGAACCTGCAATGGCTTCTAAAAATAGCTTTGGTGTTTTGTGCAATATGATTCCAATAAAGAGAAATAGAAAATTAACTATATTAAGATTAATAGCAAATCCGTTCGTAAGGATGTAATATCCTAAAAAAGAAAGACCTAATAAACCAATAAGTAATGATAGAAGCTTACTGTTTTCCAAACGATCAGCAGGTGTCATTTCAATTTGCTCGACTGTAACTGCTTGGATATCATCCGCTTCTTCTAATAGTTTACGATCGATTAAAAAAGCTTGGTCTTTTGGCGGAATCATAAATCGGTTGATTATTGGCACTAAAATAATTAATCCTATTACAACGATTAGGTTGAATGTTGAAAAAAGAGTTTCACTTGTTGGAACAACACCTATGAGCTTTTCCGTAAAGTGACCTGGAGTAGCAATGGTTAATGCGACGGATGAAGAAAGCCCCCCGCTCCATATAATAAATCCACTATAGGCGCTTGCAATTAACAATCGATAGTCGACACCCTCTACCTTTTTAGCAATTTCTTTTGCAAACAAAGCTCCAATAATTAGACCAAATCCCCAGTTAATCCAGCATGCAATTAGAGCTACAAGGGTTACAAGGATAATCGCTTGACCTGGTGACTTTGGTACATCGGCTAAGTTTCCTAATAATTTCTTAAAAAATGGACTACTCGCCATAACATGTCCTGTTACAACGATCAAAACCATTTGCATGGAGAATTCTAATAGGTTCCAGAATCCATCTCCCCAATATCCCAAGATTTGAACAGGAGTGCTATCTGTCAAAAAAATGGCAAGTCCAATCACAAAAAAAGTAAGTACAATGACAAGTAAAAACGGGTCGGGCATATACCTTTGCATCAATCTGTTCGAAAATGAAATCATTGCCTTCAAAACATTCTCCCCCTAATGTTAGTGCAAAACATTTCATAACTAACTACTTTTTTTCTAAAAATTTATTTTTCATTAATTTAATATAAATAACTTTTTCAAATGCAAATCTATTTTTCTTTTAATATGCATCAAGTTTAACGTTATCGCTTACAATTAAAGCAGCTTCGGTTGAATTCAATATATCTTCAACTGTATACCCTCTTGCTACTTCTACTAGTACTAATCCCTCTTCAGCAACATCTATAACAGCACGATCAGTGATGATTCTGCTAACAACACCTTGACCTGTTAAGGGAAGGGAGCACGTCTTTAATATTTTTGGTTCACCTTTTTTATTCACATGATCCATAATTACAATGATCCTTTTCGCTCCGTGAACTAAATCCATAGCTCCACCCATACCTTTTATCATTTTTCCAGGTATCATCCAGTTTGCTAAATCACCCGTTTCTGACACTTCCATTCCACCTAATATAGCGATATCAATATGGCCACCTCGAATCATCGCAAATGATTCTGCACTACTAAAGTAAGCTGCACCTGGAATTGCAGAAACAGTCTCTTTTCCTGCATTAATTAAATCTGCATCTACTTCCTGTTCTGTTGGATATGGACCAATGCCAAGTAAGCCATTTTCAGATTGTAGAACAACATGTTTATATTTGCTTATATAATTTGCTATGAGTGTTGGTATGCCAATTCCTAAATTTACGTAATAACCATCTTTGATTTCTTTTTCTGCTCTTATCGCAATTTTATCTCTTGTTGAAATCTTTGCTTGTTTAGATAAGCTCATCTTAAATCACTCCTTTTTCACGAATAGTTAATCGTTCAATCTTTTTCTCCTGTTTCCCAACAATTAGTCGCTGTACATATATACCTGGTGTATGAATATGATTAGGATTTAAAGCTCCTATCTCGTATAAATCGTTTATTTCTGCAATCGTAATTTTTCCTGCAGCAGCCATGATTGGGTTGAAGTTCTGAGCTGTTTTATTAAAAATAAGGTTACCGGATTTGTCAGATTGCTCACCTCTTATAATGGCAAAGTCAGCCGTTAAAGCTTCCTCTAATACATATTTTTTTCCATCGAAGGTGCGTACTTCTTTTCCTTCTGCAACAGGTGTCCCTACCCCAGCTGGTGTATAAAAAGCTGGAATTCCAGCACCACCCGCACGGATTTTTTCAGCTAAAGTACCTTGTGGAACAAGCTCTACTTCTAATTCCCCTTCTAAAACCTGTCGTTCAAATTCTTTATTTTCTCCTACATAGGAACTAATCATCTTTTTGATTTGCTTGTTTTTAAGTAATACTCCTAATCCATAATCATCAGTACCACAGTTATTAGATATTACCGTTAAATCTTTAACACCAGTCTCAGCCAACGCTAAGATGAGATTCTCTGGTATTCCACAAAGACCAAAGCCACCAACCATAATGGTAGCTCCGTCATGAATACCTTTTATGGCTTCTGAAAAAGATGAGCATACTTTATTCATAAAAAAATCCTCCTTTTTTAACTAAATACAAAATAATAAATTACGCAAAAATCAAGATAGCGCTTACAAAATAAAGTGATATAAACCATGGTCTTAAAAGCCATAAAAATATTTAAAAACTGTTAACCTTTAATAAATTATGAATTATCTTGTAATTAAAAGTTTACTGTCTTTGATCCCATAAGTAAAATGAATAATAAGAATAACATTTATGAAAAATCCGAATAGAAAGGATAGCTATATGGAGATTCATCATTTAAAATGCTTCAAGGCTGTAGCTGAACATCAAAGTTTCACTAAAGCTTCTTCTCATGTGCATCTATCACAACCATCTTTAAGTAAGATTATTAAAAACCTTGAAGAAGAACTACAAGTAAAGCTATTTGATCGTACAACACGTCAGTTAAAGCTTACAGATGCTGGGGAAATTGTATATGATTCAACACTTAAATTTACTTCCACATTCAATGATCTTTCTGCACGGTTAGATGATTTAAAGAAATTGCCGACTGGTGAAATTAATATTGGAATTCCACCTTTAATTGGAACGCTATTTTTCCCTTACATAGCTATTTCATTTGGAAAACTATATCCTAAAGTTTCATTGAAATTAATTGAGTTGGGTGCAAAGAGTGTAACAAAATTAGTGGATGAAGAAAAAATTGATTTAGGTATCATTGTTCTACCAACTAATATAGAAAAGTTTATAGTTTATCCTTTTACGAAAGATGAATTTGTCCTTTACGTCTCTCGTAAGCATAAACTAGCTAACAGAGACACTGTAAGCTTACATGAATTACAAGATGAAAAGTTTGTTATTTTCAGTGAACAATTTACTCTACATGATCGGGTAATTAGAGAATGTTTAGATGCTGGGTTTAACCCTCATATATCATATAAAAGCTCTCAATGGGATCTTATTGCTGAGCTCGTTAAAGAGGATTTAGGCGTTACTATACTTCCAAAATCTATATACTCAAAGATGAATCAACATGATATAAAAATTGTCCCTTTAGTCAATCCAACCCCTATGTGGGAATTAGGGATTATTACAAAAAAAGATTGTTACATCTCGTTCGCAGTAAGAAAACTACTTAGCTTTTTAGAAGAAGATCAATTCAACCTTCTAAAACAGCTCAAATGAAAAAGAGCTACTGTTTAGGTAGCCCTTAGACTGTAGAAAAGCTCGATTTTCTACAGTCTAAAACACTTCAAGGAAGGGTTTCTTTTTAATTTAAATTTACCTTAAAGTAACCCCCAATGAACCACTCTTTATGAACAATTTTATGCACCTATTTTACCTTGATAATATAGCACTAGGAAAATTGTGTCATAACTTTTAAATTATGACACTTGTTTTCGCTATTATAAATTCCAATATCGATGTCAAAACACCTGACATTTTTGCACGAATTTTAAGAATAGCACCTTAAAACGGAACCCTTTAAGAAAAATACTATGACTTTATTTCGTTAGTTCCCACCTGAAAATTGATCATTAAAATAAATTACTTCTGTAAGAATTTTATAACCCTGTATTCGCTCAAATACTTCATTTGCTTCTTTTTTTGTATAAAACTCAAACATTTTAAGGCTGTTTTTTGAATGAGCAGTGATAATCCACATGGATAATTCCCCCAATTAGTTGATCACGATTAAACTCTTGGTAGCTTGAAAGATGTTTAGCTTTTTAAACCCAGCCCCGATAATGCGAAGCCTCAGCGTGTTTTCTTATTCCGACCATATATGCAGCTAGTCTCATATCAACTTGATGTTTCTGTGACATTTGATAAATATCATCAAAGGAATCGACCATGACTTTTCTTAGTTTAGTAGTAACTTCTTCCTCTGACCAATAATATCCTTGATTATTTTGGACCCATTCAAAATAAGAAACGGTGACACCACCCGCACTTGCAAGGATATCGGGTACAAGTAGAACGCCTCTTCTATCTAGTATTTTTGTTGCTTCAAGTGTTGTTGGTCCGTTTGCTGCCTCTACGACAATTGAAGCCTTTATATGTTCTGCATTTTGTGCTGTAATTTGGTTTGAAATGGCAGCAGGTACTAGAATGTCACATTCTTTTTCGAGTAATTCCTGATTTGTGATGATATCTGAAAATAAATTTGTTACCGTACCAAAGCTATCGCGCCGATCAAGCAAGTACTCAATATCAAGCCCTTCTGGATCATAGAGTGCGCCATGTGCATCTGAGATACCTATCACCTGCGCTCCTGAATCGTGCATAAATTTGGCTAAAAAACTGCCAGCATTGCCAAAACCTTGTACAATGATACGCGCTCCTTGCAGTTTTATTCCTTTTTTCTTTACAGCTTCTTCAATACAAATGGTTACACCGCGGGCTGTTGCTGTTTCACGACCTTGTGATCCTCCTAAAACGACCGGCTTCCCCGTAATAAAACCAGGAGAATCAAACTCGCGAATACGGCTATACTCATCCATCATCCACGCCATTATTTGCGAGTTTGTATAGACATCAGGTGCTGGAATATCTTTTGTCGGCCCAACGATTTGGCTGATCGCCCGAACATATCCGCGGCTTAATCGCTCTAGTTCACCAAACGACATCTTCCTAGGGTCGCAAATGATACCACCCTTTCCGCCGCCATAAGGGAGATTTGTAATTCCGCACTTAAGACTCATCCAGATCGACAACGCTTTTACCTCTGCTTCATTTACTTCTGGATGGAAACGAACTCCCCCTTTTGTTGGGCCTACTGCATCATTATGCTGAGAACGGTAGCCTGTAAAAATCTTAATCGAACCATTATCCATTCTGACCGGGATTCGGACCGTGATCATTCTAAGCGGTTCTTTTAATAGCTCGTACATCTCATCGGTAAAACCTAATTTTTGAACCGCATCTTTTATAATGGATTGAGTTGAGGTTAATAGATCCATTGATTCACTTTGCTTTTGATCTGGGTTTTGAATTTGATTTCGATCTGCAGGAACGGACACTTTCATGGTTTACACTCCTATGTAATAAGTTGTTTTCATCTTTTTACTCTTTATCTGCTAAAAAAATCCCCATAAGGAAAGGGGCCATTCCATGGTAGAAAGCCCCTTTTATTAACAATTACATCATTTTTCTATCTAGTCTGTAACATACATCCCGAAATAAATTGCAGCCATGCATACACACCAGTCTTAACTGTTTCGGCAACTGGCGAATCTTTACTCGGGTCTAAACAAACAAAATCAATATGCTGGACAGCAGGATGCTTGCCGATTTCTAGTAAACTATCAAACAGTTCAATCGCAGTCATACCACCAGGGGTGGATGCCGGTACACCCGGCGCAACCGAAATATCAAGCACATCCATATCAACTGTAACGTAAATGCGATCAACTTTTGCTGACAATTGCTCTAGTGCACGTTGAATCGTATGAATAAGGCCCTGCTTGCGGGCTTGCTTTAAGGTCACCATCTGAATGTTGTGTTCTTTTGCATAGTCAATAAGTGGTTTTGCATTATAATAGCCATGCAAACCAATATTGATGACGTCCTTCCCTTTGACAATATCGCCATCGATTAATTGTCGGATGGGTGTTCCGTTCGCTGGTCCTAATTCTGCCGGATCACGAACATCAAGATGTGTATCAAGCTGCAGGATTCCAATCGTTTCATTTGTAAAAGCTTCTTTGATCCCGCGAACAGCACAGGCTGTTGTTGAATGGTCACCGCCAATCATACACGTTCGTGTGTGTGGATAGCGTCTTGCCAGATAGGCACTCGTCTCCTGAATATGCTGATGTGATAATAGAATATCTGTCGTATGCATAGTCACATCCCCGGCATCTGCAACTTGAAAAGAAGTCAAGTCGACATCTTCATCCAAGTTGAATGTCGCAAATCCCTTCCACATTCGTCGAAATTCTGTAGGATATAATGAAGCTCCTGACACACTGATTGAAGACCTCGAAATCGGTGCTCCGTAAAGAATCATATCAGGAGTGTGTGTGATTTCATTCAATTGTTGAACCCAGTGATGGACATAAGTTGGTTGATTTTCCGTAGAATGATTCCAAGACCATTCCGGCACTTGAAGCCAATGCTCTCTCATCTCATCACACCACCCTTACACCTTTTTTCCAAACGGATTTCACATGGTTGACACCGAATAAATATTGCAATTCCTGATAATTTTTCACTTTCCACAAGACGATATCTGCTTGTTTACCAACTTCGAGCGATCCAACTTGTTTCTCTCGGTTAATGGCACACGCAGCATTGTAGGTTGCAGCAGTTAATGCTTCAGCAGGTGTTAGCCGCATTGAGATACAAGCTAAATTCATGACGAGCGGCATAGAGGTTGTTGGTGATGACCCAGGATTACAGTCAGTTGAAATCGCTACAGCGACACCCTCATCGATCATTTTTCTTCCTGCTGCAGCTTCTTCACGTAAATACAATGCTGTTGCCGGAAGTAAACAAGCGATTGTCCCCGATTTCGCCATCGCCTTAATCCCTTGATCTGATGCTTTCAATAAATGTTCGGCTGAAATAGAACCTACTTTTGCCGCTAATTCTGCCCCTCCATAAGACTCGATTTCATCTGCATGGATTTTTGGAATCAGCCCAAAGCGTTTTCCTGCTTCTAACACTCGTTCTGATTGTTCTGGTGTAAATACACCTTTTTCACAAAAAACATCATTAAATTCTGCTAGTTTTTCCCCCGCTACTACAGGCAGCATGTCATGAATCAAATGATCGACAAACTCATCTTCGCGCCCTTTAAATTCTTTAGGGACGGCATGAGCTCCCATAAAGGTAGGCACGAGATCGATTGGGTGTTGTTCCTGCAGTTTTTTCATGACGCGCAGCTGCTTAAGCTCGGTTTCCAGGTTCATGCCGTAACCGCTTTTCCCTTCTACAGTTGTCACACCATGAGCAAGAAATGAATCGAGTCGGCGCATTGTTTGTACAATCAGTTCTTCCTCTGTTGCTTCTCTTGTCATGCGGGTGGTCGCATGAATCCCTCCACCCGCGTTCATAATATCCATATAGGTCGCACCTTCAAGACGCATTTCAAATTCACGTTCACGGCTCCCCCCGTACACAACATGTGTATGAGGGTCCACGAGTCCTGGAGTAACTAAAAGATTAGATGCATCAACAACTTCTGCTTCATGTGCAAATGACGAAAAGCGTTTTTCAAGCTCTTTCGTTGTCCCTACGGCTTGGATCACACCATCCTCAATCCATACGCTTCCGTCTTCGATCAATCCAAGCTCAGACATAGCTTCTTTAGACCGGGCACCTTTTCCTTCAGATGCTAACGTAGCCAATTGGGCAGCATGTTTAATCCAAATCGTTTTTTTCATTACTGTTCATCTCCCTTATCAAGCATTGGCATGTTGATTCCCTTTTCACGCGCTGTTTTCTTTGCCAGTTCATAGCCTGCATCTGCATGACGAACAACACCCATACCTGGATCAGTCGTAAGAACTCTCTCAAGTCGTGCTTCCGCTTCTTTCGTGCCATCTGCCACAATGACAACACCTGCATGCAAGGAATAGCCCATTCCTACTCCACCGCCGTGGTGAACAGATACCCAAGTTGCCCCGCCAACTGCGTTAACCATTGCATTTAATATTGGCCAGTCTGATACAACATCTGATCCGTCTTTCATTGCTTCTGTTTCCCGATTTGGTGAAGCAACAGAGCCGGAATCTAAGTGGTCACGTCCAATGACAACAGGTGCTTTTAGCTCTCCGCTTGCCACCATGTCATTGATGATTTTTCCGAAACGAGCACGTTCCCCATATCCTAACCAGCAAATGCGGGATGGCAGACCTTGGAACTGAATTTTTTCCTGTGCCATACGGATCCAGTTGCATAAATGTTCATTATCACTGAATTCACGTAAAATGGCTTGATCTGTTTTATAAATATCTTCAGGATCTCCTGATAATGCTACCCAACGGAAAGGTCCTTTTCCTTCACAAAATTGCGGACGGATATAAGCTGGAACAAATCCTGGGAAGTCAAATGCATTTTCAACACCTTCATCTTTTGCAACCTGACGAATGTTGTTTCCGTAGTCAAATGTAATGGCGCCTTTTTCCATCATTTCAAGCATTGCCACAACATGCTTTGCCATCGATGCTTTTGAAAGTTTCACATAATCCTCAGGATTGGAATTTCGTAAAGTCGCTGCTGCTTCAAGTGACATTCCAGAAGGAACATATCCATTTAATGGGTCATGTGCTGATGTTTGATCTGTTAAGACATCAGGAATAAAGTTTCTTGCAATCATTTCAGGAAGCAGATCTGATGCATTTCCTAATAAACCAATTGATAATGCTTTCCCTGCTTTTTTCGCTTCCTCAGCTAACTGAATTGCTTCATCAAGTGTATATGCTTTTACATCTGTATAGCGAGTTTCAATGCGACGGTCAATTCTTGTCTCATCAACATCGATTGCGATACATACCCCGCCATTCATCGTAACGGCAAGAGGCTGTGCTCCACCCATTCCACCTAGACCTGCAGTTACAGTAATCGTGCCTCTTAGCGTATTGTTGAAATGCTGCTTCGCTAGCTCTGCAAATGTTTCATACGTTCCTTGAACAATTCCTTGAGACCCGATATAAATCCAGCTTCCTGCTGTCATTTGTCCATACATCATCAACCCTTTTTTATCGAGTTCATGGAATGTTTCCCAATTAGCAAAAGCAGGGACGATGTTCGAATTCGCAATTAAAACACGTGGTGCATCTGAATGTGTTTTAAAAATGACCACAGGCTTTCCTGATTGCACAAGTAACGTTTCATCATGCTCTAGTTCTTTAAGTGATTTCACTATCGCATCAAACGACTCCCAGTTACGAGCTGCTTTCCCAATGCCACCATATACGACAAGATCTTCTGGTCTCTCTGCAACATCTGGGTCTAAATTATTCATCAACATACGAAGCACTGCTTCTTGCTGCCAGCCCTTTGTATTCAATTCTGTTCCTTCATAACGTTTAATTTTGTTGTTTGTTATCGCTTTCATATTTACCCCTCCTAGTTTTGATACCTTTATTTTAAAACGAAAGTTATCGGTTTTTTGTTATAAAAATAGAATAATTTTATAATTTATATCAATACATTTTATTTTTTTATATTTTTTACAATCTATCTCAATATTGTTTTTAATGTGTAATCAAACTTAAAAGAACTTAGACGAAATTCATATAATAAATGTAATTTTATTTAGAAGGCTGTTTTCGCATAGATTGTAGTTTTTCCACATACTAAAAGGCCGCCGCGAGATTAATCATTATAAAAGCAAAAAAGAGGAAAAAGAGGATTCTCTAACACGTGGAGACGATCAGAAGTTAACTAGCTTTAGAAATTAATGAACTAGAAAACGCTCAGAGCATTTTTACTCTAAGCGTGATAATACAAGTGAACTGGTTACTCTATAAAAGTACCCGTTCGTACTATATGGTCTTATTATAACGGTAGTCGGGGTAGAACGTCGCACCCGTGGGTTTTAATCCCGTTAGCTAAACTGTTCACCCCCTACTTGTATAAATATGTTTCAAGCTGGATGGGACAGATCCCGTTTAACAAGAGATGGGCTCAAACTCCATTAAAGCGACCGATTGCAGAATTGCCTCCTTACTTGTCAGTAACCTTCGAATGATGTATTAAGCTCTCGTTCCAGTTAGGTAGTTACACAATAGACGATACTAACACCTAACATATTTGCGTTTGAAACCAAGCTTCCCTCTATCTATTTCCTTTTGGATATTTTCGGAAGCAAGTAGAATACTGCTTTTTTTCTTGTCTCGCCTGATTTCAACTGGTCCAACTGTCTTTGCGGTTTCAACCGCCTTTTCATGGAGTGGCAAATAGGATATCCCGACTGTGTAAATAAAATTATTCATAGCGGATTTTGTTCGATCTGGGGAATCATGAATCGTATTTTCCACCAGATCAAGCATACTGGCAATCTTGCTGGCGCTAAATTCAGCGTCCGGGCGATTACCCAAAAGCCAGCAGTAACAGCTCCAGCCTGCCGACATTCTAAGTTCTTCACCGCTTGCGATCCATTTATCGGCAACAGCTTGAGCAATATCGGTTTCAGCCAAAGTTACTGCAACCACATAATCTGACAGCATATAAAAATACGCCGCATCTATCCAACGCTCAAAATCCGCCTCAGTCATTGTCGGTGGATCGGCAATGATGCCGGCAAAATACATGGCATCGTAGTTCCCGGTGGCATAAAGCTGCTCTGCTAATGGCTGATTGTTCTTCAGTTTCTTTGCAAGCGGCTTCATTGCTCCTGTAGCCACCCCAAAAAGCGGATCGTGTGCACCATTGCTTATGTAGGTCTTTTTAGTTCGTTCCTTGCCGAGCGCTTCCAGTTCCTCCATTACCATTTCGAGATCCATCATTTTACACTTCCTTCTTTTTATAATCTTACCCACTTCATTGTAACCATCGAGTTTATATTTTTTATCAATCAATACATGAACTTGAGGTAAAAGTAAAAATAGATTGCCATTCCAGAGTAGTTTGATCAAATACATTTTCCCTGTATACCCTTGGTAAAATTATACCAGAACCTTAAAATGGGGTTTTTGAACGAATAAAAAATATTCATTACTGAGAACGACTTTTTGATCTGTATCGGAGCCAGTAAAACAGAAAAGTCATGCCATGTTTACTACTTCTTTTCAAATTTACATTTTCTTAAATTCTTGAACTTCATTCTGTTATCCTTCCCGATGTTTATAAATAAAAAAGAGCTGCATAAACAGCTCAGCGATGTACAACGAAAGCACCCTTAAAGGTAATATTGGATTAGCCTCTATTAAGTGTTTTTACTTAACAAGATATTTTTATAAAAGTTTAGACATAAAGTATTTATCAATAAATTCCTTTAAAAAAGAAAATATACATAATCCGTAGGTACCCCTCGTTCACCTTGTTGATGCAGCATCGCTGTCACATTTCCGCGATGGTAGGTTCCATGATTCACTACATGGTGAATGAGGTCAGCAAGTATGAACTCACTGCGACCATATTGAGGGTGCTCTGTAATGATGATTTGTTCTGGATCCTGCTGCTCTGCAAAAAAGCTGTAAAATTCCTTTGAAAGCGAATCATAGAACACTTCAAGTTCATCTATTGATGCTCCTGATGCTTCTGACTTTCGACGCTCAACTTCTCTAACAGTATCGTGGAAGCTACTCCCTTTCATCGTCTCCAACCAAGTAATGTCTGTTGCATATAGGTGAATCAGCACATCTGAGATCGATGAGAAAACACTATTAACTTTCTCTTTATAAATCCTATCAGGTAGTTGCTTCAAGTGTTGGATCACTTTTTGGTTCGCCCAAACGTGGTAATCGTACATTTTCTTTGCGCGATTATTTTCCATTAGCTCACTCCACTCTGCTTTAGAATTGAAAAAAAGTTTTAGAACGATCAGTAATCATTTAATTTGTTTTCCTTTGATCCACTTACTCCCAAATCTCTATTCTACACTATATTCTTTAAATCCTTTTTTCTGGCCTTTTTTCATCCACTTATTTTTGTTGAAAGCAATAGAATAATAGGAATACTCTTGGGGAATTTACTTTTAAATCCTTGGGTTCTTTTGCTCGCATCCCTTCGAAAACGAGGACTAAGTATATAATGGCAACCGAAACCAGTCTGTAAGAGAATCAAGAATTGTATATAAAATTACATAATGATGTATTATTGGTCCTGCCAAATAGCTAGGGGCCAACCTACTATTTTAATTACCAATGAACCGTATAGTTGCCCTGTGTAGATGGTGTATTCCACACATTATTGCTTCCAGGTTCCCAGTACTTAATATTTCCATTGGCATCAACAATGACTGCCTTGAACTCATAATATCTATTTGCAGCAATGTTACCTGTTCCTCTCCAATCCTTATTCACACTATCCCAAGTTAATTTAATCATTTTTCCACCTGTACTGTTCCACATTCCCATTTCCCATCGGCTTCCTGTTAAGTAAACGGTATCTCCAATGTTAGTAGGAGCATTTTTAACGACAAAATTTATTTTAACAGGATTTAAGATTAATATATCCTTAAATCGATCCATTTCAGCTGTTTTTGTTCCGTATTCATTGACAACATTAGCAAGCCGTAATAAGGTAAACCCACTAAAACCTTCATTAAATAAATGTTGAGCTGTATTTTTATATCTAGATTCACTATAGCTTGCATCAGAGCTAGAAATCGCAAGAGCATTCTCCCCATTGATGACAATGCCCTTTTGTGACGATAAAGTAGATATTTGAGTAACCAAGCTTTTAGGTGCAGAATAATATGGACTTTGGTAAGCTTGAGAATCGTCCATCTCAAGACAAGTAAATGTTAAGGTCATGTTACTTGCTTTAAATTGATCCAGTATTGTTGAATAATTATAATAGCCAGCAGAATACTCAGATACATGTGGCATACTAGGATCATTCATCTTCCAGTGTATTCCTGCAATTTTTGCACCAACCGGTACGCCAAATGTGCTATCAAAGTTTTGATGTGCCTTGCTACTAATCAATGCCAAATGCTTCACCAATATATTTTGGTACCATATCATGAAGTCTTTACCATATTGACTATTATAGGCAGCACCACTTGTGAAGAAATTGTCTCCATCAGTTGGAGGTGAGATTTGAGACCAAGATGATAAAGTTGTTTTCCATGCATTATTTAGACTACTTATCGTTCCATATTTAGACTGCATGGCATTTCTGAAATGAGCTTTGGCTGTTTCTGTATAAGCTTGAAGTTTTCCTCTGCTAGGATAGCTCCAACCATCAGCTCCAACATAAGAAGGATAGCGTAATTCTCCTGCAGGACCTCCACTTACGTATATCTTTTCAATAATATCTTTGTAACCAGCAAAAGTTTGAGCAAAAGAAGCGTATAGTTCATTGTATTGTGTACCAACGACATCACTTGCCCAAGGTGAAAGTGTCTCTTTATTAACATACCCAGTCTCTGATTTGTGTGTTAACCGATCTTCCGTCGAAAGGCTCCAAACCCAATTTGGTAGTGGAATATTACAGTCATCCCCAACATTTCCACCACATTGATGTGTTGAAAGAATCGGGACCCATTTCAAACCTGATTCCCTTACTACTTGTGCATACTGTTTGTAGTAAGTCCAATCAAATTGATTATTCCCTTTTGATTCGACATCCCCCCACCATACATCAGTTGTTAAAGCATAAACACCATTACTTTTTAGAGTTGCAAGTTGCTTTGCAAAATCGTTCCAATTCGTAATTTTTGTTAATGGTGCCATCACATACGTCTTATAATCAGACTTTACATCAGCAGATGCATTCTGAACAAAGAGAATTGAAAAGGACAGTAAAAACACAATCGAACAGATAGTAAACTGCTTAATAAGTCTCTTCAATACATTCCCCCCCCGGATTCTTATTGAGATTTCGTATACCAAACAATGACCGTTCGTATAAAAATTGGTGAAAAATATAAATCTCTATTACTATACAACTTTTATATATACGGAAATTGAAAACGCTTTGATTACTCTGGTTAGCAATTAATATTTTTGTATAAATAATTGAGAAGCTATAGATGAGTGTAAGCAACTAACTATTCTAAAACCTAGACATGTTTCACACCAAATGGTTATATATCTAATCTCATCCTAACTGAACTTTCAATGATAAAAAGCGCTTATCTTTATTCATGGATTACTCCTGATTGTTGAAGAATTTTATTATAGCCTTATTAATTTTTCTGATTAACTATCTTTTAATTTATTCAACTTACTCCAATTTAATGAAGTAAAACTACCCGTTCAATTAAGTAAAATTCTTCACAATCATTTAGTTTTATTATTTAAGCTTATCCTCCCCTTTTATTTCTTTCTATTTCTTTTTGAGCCTTATTAGATACTCACTACATTGTTTGGATCACTAGTTTTTCACTGATACTGCTCCTTTTTTGGAGACGGTAGCATTTTTGCCTAATATAACTGAAAAGACAACAATCACAGCTATTACAAGAGTGAAAAATGTGATGGATTCATCGAGGAAAACTGTTGCAAATAGGATCATCAAAAATGGTTGTAAGTATTGAATCTGGCTTACTCTTGCTATTCCGCCCATAGCCATTCCACTGTACCAAGCAACATATGCTAGAAATTGGCTAACAACTGCGAGATAAATAAAACTAACCCAAGCATGTATTGGAGCATGGAGCATTTCAGTTGTAAGGTTTAACCCAACTGGAATAATAAAAAATGGGGCACCGATCATAATCGCCCAAGCAATTACTTGCCAGCTACCTACTTCTTTCGCTAATTTCCCACCTTCTGCGTAACTAAGTCCAAGTATAACCACTGCTGCTAGTAAAGCTAAATCGGCAAATTGTAATTGACCGAACCCTAGATGAAGGGCATACACAATAACAGCTAAAGAGCCGATTATACTTGAAATCCAGAATTTAACAGACGGAACTTCACCAGCTCTAAACATTGCAAATCCGGCTGTGGCTAATGGTAACAGAGCTAATTCCACAGCTCCATGAGAAACAGGCAAGGATTCCATTGCCCTAGAAGAGAGGAGAGGAAATCCTAAAACTGCACCAAAAGCAACAATAAGCAGACTTTTGAATTGGCGAAGAGTAGGTAGTTTTTCTTTTCGAACAATGAATACAACAGCAACTAAAATTGCGGCAACAACTGTTCTTCCTAAACCGACGACCGTGGTCCCAAAATACTCTACTGCAATACTTGTAGAAGGGAGCGTTAAGCTAAAACAAATAACACCTACCAATCCCAACAATAATCCAAATTTTTCTCTGGTTTCTCCCTGCATCTTATCCTACCTACCTTTTTCCTTAGTATTATATCTGTACCATTTTCTGCTTTTCTTAAAAAACAGTTCTGATATAATTAACATATTAATAGGTACACATAGTAAAAATAAACCATTTTTTCACCCATCTGTACCGGTACAGTTGAAGGAGGATAAATGTATGAGCTCAAAATATATCGAGATAATGGAAGAAATTAAGCTTCAGCTAGCAGAAGGATCGCTTATTGCAGGAAGTAAACTCCCTTCTGTTCGTCAGCTATCTGAGCATTTTTCATGTAGCAAAAATACAGTTATTAAAGCATACGAAGAATTAGAAAAAGAGCATTTAATTTATTCTGTTCCTAAAAGTGGCTACTTTGTTGTGAATGAATTTCAAAATGCTACGAATGAAAATAATGTGATTGATTTCTTGTCTGCTGGTCCAGATAAAAACATTATGCCTTATGTTGAATTTCAACATTGTATGAATCAAGCAATTGAACTATATAAAGAAGAGCTTTTTACATACTCTGATCAACAAGGGCTTTACTCATTACGAGTACAGTTAGTGAAATATTTGCAGAATCTACAGGTGTTTACTCAACCGGAAAGACTAGTCGTTGTTTCCGGATCACAGCAAGCCCTTAATTTATTAGTGTCTATGCCGTTTCCAAATGGAAAAAACAATATTCTAATTGAGCAGCCTACTTATTTCGGATTCATTGAGTCCATTAATCTACAACAAGCTACTACTTTTGGAATTGAGTTATCGATGGAAGGCATAAATCTTGAACGTCTGGAATACATTTTTCGAAATAATGATATAAAATTTTTCTATATGATCCCGAGATTTCACAATCCACTTGGACATTGTTATTCGAATGGCGAAAAGAAAAAAATCGTTGAGTTAGCCGAAAAATACGATGTATATATAGTGGAAGATGATTTTTTAGGAGACCTTGACCCAAATGCAAAATCAGATCCTTTATTTTCTTTTGATCCTTCCGGGAGAGTGATTTATATTAAAAGCTTTTCGAAAATTTTCCTCCCAGGGTTAAGGATTGCTACTGTCGTTCTTCCGAAGATAATGGTTAACAATTTTTTGCGATATAAATTTAGTTCAGATTTTAATAGTTCAGCACTTTCTCAAGGTGCACTAGAAATCTATTTAAAAAGTGGTATGTTTAATAGCCATCTAAAAAAAATAAAAGAAGTATACCGAATGAAAATGAAAATCCTTCAAGAAGCATGTGAATTATTGCTACCGATGGATACTCATTTTTCTAAACCAACTTCAGGATTCTATCTATCCATCAGTTTGCCCGAGAATGTGACTGCAAAGCAGGTCGTTCATATGCTAAACGAGCAGCATATATTTGTTGATGATGCCTCTAGAATGTTTTTGCCAGAATATAAAAAGGAAAATCTCCTTCGATTATGCATCTCTCAAGTGAACGAGAGTCAAATTAAACTAGGGGTAGAGCGATTGGCTCATTGTATTACTTTCATTAATAGTAGAAAAAATCATATTACTCCAAATAACGTTTACCTCTTTTAGTATGGGTGAGTTTATATAGAGGGTAGCATCAGGATTATGCGGATTTCCATCGCTAAAAATAATAGGCTCAAAACGGTTGTTTATGTCACTTAGAATTTGAGCAATCATTTGAGACATATTTCCTCTCACCGAATCTACAAACTTTTAAATAAAACGAAACCCTCTCAAGAACGATGATTTTTGAGAGGGTTCTTTACTTACTATTTATTTGAAGTATTGAAAACTACTTTGTTAGTACCTTATTGAACTTCCCCTATTTATTTGAATAAGAAAAAAAGCGTTAATCCTCTGGATCAACCCCCTGTTTGATTAAGTGCAACACTTTGAAGGTATTCTTTTTATACTTTCTGTACAAACAATACTTCCAACAACTCCAACTAAGACGCTAGATGTTATGATTTTTAAAGCATAATATATGCCTGTACCAGTAATACAATCTAGTATTATAAACTTTTTAATTGTTGAACCTCTAATTGAACAGAAAAAAACTTGATTTTGGCCTTTTATTGCCGATCACACCCTTTTTGTTTTCCTAAAGATATGATTGAACTTGGTTGTCTTATTCCAGTCACCTGCACTGTTTGTTGAATAAGAAAAAAGGCTGCCACAACAGCACCACTCTTTAACTCAAGCACCCTTTAGCCGCCCATGCAGCGCAAAAATCAGCGCTGCACCACAGAGAATGAAAATGGTCTAGAACCGTCAATACTGATTCTACGGCTGGGAGAGGAAGGTCGATAAACTATGGTGCGTTAGAGCCCACCCTTTAGTCTGACTCCTTCGACCACGGTGCACCACTGACTGTTGCTCCCTTGCGGAAGCACTCATAGTAGATTAATCCCTGTTCTGGTTGTTGCACCAGCCTCCACTAATATGTCGTAGAGAGGAAAATTAAAATGGATGTAATCATTGAACGAGCATGTGGGATGGACGTTCATAAAGACTCTATCACCGCATGTATTCTTACACCAGAAGGAAAGGAGATTCAAACTTTTTCAACGAAAACCGTGTTTTTGTTAAAACTATTAGACTGGATTAAGGAACACAATTGTTCTCATGTTGCCATGGAAAGCACCAGCGTATACTGGAAGCCAATTGTGAATTTACTAGAAAGTGAGGGAATTGAATTTTTAGTAGTCAATGCACAACACATTAAAGCTGTTCCTGGACGGAAAACTGATGTAAATGATGCTGAGTGGATTGCGAAGCTTCTTCGTCATGGATTAATAAAAGCTAGCTATATTCCCAATCGAGATCAAAGAGAATTACGAGAATTAGTTCGATACCGTAGAAGTATCATTCAAGAACGGGCGAGACAACAAAATCGAATCCAAAAAGTGTTAGAAGGTGCTAACATTAAACTGGGTTCAGTTGTGTCACAAATTAAGGGTGTTTCCGCTATGGAGATGCTTCGTGCGATTGCTGATGGAGAAGATGATCCCGTAAAGCTCGCAAGCTTCGCTCGCAGAACATTGAAAAAGAAAAAAGAGGAACTAGAGTTAGCATTACGAGGCTACATTAGCCCTCATCAGCGAATGATGCTTAAAACAATTATCACTCACATTGATTTTCTTACAGATCAAATCGAGAAGCTTGATAATGAAATTGCAGAAAGAATGAGTTCTTATCAAGATGACGTTGAACGTTTAGATTCAATTCCAGGTGTCGCTACCCGTATGGCAGAACAGATTCTAGCTGAGATTGGAACTGATGTTAAAAATCAATTTCCAAGCGCTGCTCATATGTGTTCTTGGGCAGGGTTAGTTCCAGGACAAAACGAAAGTGCTGGTAAAAGAAAATCTTCCAAAACTAAGAAAGGGAATAAATATTTAAAATCAGCCTTACAAGAAGCAGCTCACTCAGTAAGAGGATCTAAAAACTACCTTGGGGCATTGTATCGACGTACAGCTGCCCGCAAGGGTACAAAACGCGCTGCTATTGTTGTCTCTCATGCCATATTGCGAATATGTTACTATCTTTTAACACGAAAAGAAATGTATGTAGACTTAGGTGAAGACTACTTTGATAAACAAAGAGCACAATCAATTGTACGTCATTCGCTTCGACGACTTGAAAGCTTAGGCTACACCGTTTCGCTGACAGAAACAGAAGCATCCTGATCCAGTCTAAAGATTAGCTTTTTAATTGCCTATGAATCAGGCGCTCTCCTTTTTTTAAAAATGAATGAGCTGCGTCTTCTTTAGTATTGCCTTCTTTTCTTCCTTACATAATTTAATTTTCATAGTAGTTTAATAACATTATTTTATATTCCAATATTACTTTTTCCTTTCTGATACATATCCCTCGACTGTTTTGTTGACATCTTTTAATGATTAAGTGTTCTGACTAAAATGCTGTTAGTTCTTTATGTGTAAATCACTTATCTTACCTAACACTGGCATTATCGCAATGTAATTTAAAAAAGCATTTGAACCAATAACATGTAGACTATCGTACCTCCAGCTATTGAAAGAAGCATGTTTTTCTTCCAAAAATGAAGAAGTACAACTGCCGCCACTCCTAAAAATTCAGGGACACCTTGACTTACAGATAGTAAGCTCACATCCTTAAAACAATAAATGACCAAAAGTCCAATTACCGCTGACGGTAACACTTTCCCGAGATATTGAACATATTTCGGTGTGGGTTTACCTGATGGGAAAACGATAAATGGAAGAAACCTTGTAAGCATTGTGCCTAAAACCACCATAGCAATTGTAATAATATGCTGCGTTAAACTCATTGTCATGCTTCGTTCACCTCAAACTTTTCTAATGGCTTTCTAAGTAAGGTAAGTATCCCAAATATTGCAATCATAGCTGGAATAATAAAATTGGTTCCACCAAAAATGATAAGACTTATAGTTGAAAGTCCAAGACCTAAAACAGCACTGTGGTGCTTTTTCTCTTTCATCCATTGTTCAATGAAAATGACGACAAAAAGAGCAGTCATAACAAACTCGAGTCCTTCAGTGTTAAATTTAACGTAAGAACCAAAAATGCCCCCAATTGCTGACCCTATGACCCAATAGGAGTGATTCAACAAAGTCACAAAGAACATAAACCAGCCCTTGTCAACATTTTTTGGAATATTAACGGTACTATTAATCGCAAAAGATTCATCACAAAGCCCATAAATCATGTAGAGTTTTTTCTTCCCAATACCCTTGTACTTATCCAGCATGGAAATGCCGTAAAACAAATGTCGTGCATTTACCATTAAAGTTAGAATTAGAGCATTTATCGGATTAAAAGTCATAAGCAACAAATTCGCTGCCACAAACTCCATTGAGCCTGCAAATATTAAAAGACTCATCAAAATCGGGTAAATTGCACCAAAGCCCAATGAATTCATAAAGATTCCATAAGCAATTCCCAAAAAAACAAATCCTGCAAAAATCGGCACTGTATTTGGGAAAGCCGTACAAAATGCAATCCATATTTGATTTCTTTTGTTCATATGATTGTATATTCTAAGAGAATTTAAATTTAACGATTCTTTGTTTTCATTCAAATTAGTAACCTCCTAAACTTCGTCAATTGGCACACTGACAGTTCTTTTTTCTGTACTCATAACCATGCTAGTATCAACCCTGCTAATTGCAGAATTTTGCATTAGTGAATCAATAATAAAGTTCCGATAACTCTCCATATCCTTTGCTACAATCTTAAGCAAAAAATCATGACTTCCTGTAAGTGTGTAGCACTCTTGAACCTGAGGATACCTATCTATATCCTCTAAAAATGAATGAATTGTTTCCCTGTTAAAAGGTGTTAAGTTAATAAGAGCTAATGCTGTAACTTCAATTCCCAGTTTGTTCTCATCGACAATAGTAGTAAATTTTTTGATAATACCTGTTTCTACTAGATTTTTTGTTCTTGTAAGGCATGCCGATGGTGAAAGCCCAATTTTTTTTGACAAATTTAGATTTGATATTGAAGCATCTTCCTGCAATTCTCTTAATATCGCCTTATCATAATCGTCAAGAATAAACGTCATTTTGCAGCCCCTCCTAAAATTAAATTATATTCCGCACAATACGTATAATAAAGAATTATATGCCATTATACAACTAAAAAGTGAATTTAATTTATTTCAATTAAAAATAAAGAGAATTTTATTTACTTTTGATTTAAATAATTTACTTACCAATTGAACAACGCTACTACAAGTATTAATCTAATACCGTCTTTCAAAAAAGAGATAGTCGGGGTAAACAAAAACCCCCACCATTGTTGGTGGGGATAGTAACTGTATGGATATTTAACTATTCTGCCCCGTAATTTGAAGAAGTTTCCCCCTTTTTTTTACCCAAGATACATAATTTTATTTTTCTCTTTTTTCACTCAAATAACTATCTTTGCTGTTAAATGTTCTGGTTGGTTATACGCTAACTGAATTTCAGCAAAAAGTTCGTCAATAATCTCTTCAAGATTCCCCAATGTTAGTGTTTTGGAAGACTTTTTGTTCTTGCAATTTCATAATTCTTATATGAACTATCGAAACCATTTATTGTCTCTTCCCCAACAGCATTTATTTCAAATTCTACTATCATTTGACCTTCATATTCCATACCTCCTTATATAGTTAGAACTCTCCAATAACTTATCTTTTCCGTCCATACTTCTTTAACTATTCTTCCCAGTTAGCTGAATAAGAACTTCAACAAAAAAGTGCATTGATCCTTCTTGGATCAACGCACCCTTTCGTTAAGTATATTATTTTACAATCTTTCTTGTGTCATAAGAACTCAATATCATACAGTTGTCATCAATCCTTACTTCTGCCATACATTCCTGAATAATTTCCTCTTTTCTTATTGAATCTTCGATTGGACAATTATTAAATTCTTGCACAAGTTTATGTGCTCGGATATTTTTCATCCTTAGTTCATCGTACCTCGTTCGTAATAAACTTTCTCTTTACCCTCCATCTCTAATCCCCTTTCTGTTCAGGTACTATACAATACCACAGTTTCTACAAGTAACCTGTGAGCGTTTGTTAAATACTTAAAAAGCTGACGGAGTCACCGAAAAAAGTATTGCAGCATGTTCATTAAAATTATTTTCCCATTTATGCTTCATTTGTGTTGGTATTTTTACACTGTCGCCAGGTTCCAATATGTATTCTTCATCATCTAAAAACACTTTAATTTTCCCCTCTAATACAAAAGCAACTTCTTCTCCTTTATGCTCCAACTGTTTCTCAGATGAAGCAGTGTTCGGTGGAAAATTCATAATGGCTGTTGCCAGGTTTCCAGTAAAATCTGGTGAAACTAGCTCATAGGATAAGTTTTCAATGATCATTTTCTTTCGGTGACTAGACCTAACAACTAAATCAACCGTGTTTGTTTCTTCAATGAAAAAACTAAATGTAGGAACGTCTAGGGATTTCGCTAAAACTTTAAGAGTCTGAATAGAAGGGTTTGCTAAGCCACGTTCTATTTGGCTCAACATTGAAGGCGTTATTTCAGCTAACTTTGCTAATTCTCTAATGCTTAAGTCTTTAGCTTTTCTATATTTTCCAACCTTCTTACCAATATCTATATTTTCCATTACTATGCTCTCCTTGATCATTAATCGTTAATTATAATTTAACATTTTTAAATAATACTTAACAATCAAAATTGTCTATGTTAAACTGTGTTTAACATTCATTAAATTATATTTTACTTCGTTTTGATAACTTTAATCAAGTCAATGAGGAGGACTATCAAAGTGAAAGAGATTGAATTCAGAGATCTACAAACATGGAAAGAACACTATCCTTTATTAAACAAACTCATTTCGATGAAGGAAATATTGTGGTTAAATCCTAAAGTTGAAAAGTTTAAAACAGGAATTAAAAAATCTCCCCTTACTCAAGATGATGTAAAGGATGCAGAGGATAGGTTAAAACGATTTGCTCCATATATTGCCAAAGTATTCCCAGAAACAAAAAAGATGAATGGGATAATAGAATCGCCTTTAGTGAGAATTCCTTCCATGAAACAATCCTTAGAGCAGGATTATCAACAACCTATATTAGGTGAATTATTGCTTAAGTGTGATAGTCACCTTCCTATATCAGGGTCTATAAAAGCAAGAGGCGGGATTTATGAAGTTCTCAAACATGCAGAAAAATTAGCTCTTCAACATCAATTGTTGACGATTCAAGATGACTATTCCATTTTAGATAGTGATAGGTTTCGAACATTTTTCTCCCAATATTCAATCGCAGTAGGCTCAACTGGAAATTTAGGACTTAGTATAGGCATCATGAGTGCAAAGTTAGGTTTTAATGTGACCGTTCATATGTCGGCTAATGCAAAACAATGGAAAAAGGACTTACTTCGAAGCAAAAATGTTCATGTAATTGAATATGAATCGGATTATAGTAAAGCAGTAGAAGAAGGTCGACTCCAAGCAGATGGGGATCCTACATGTCATTTTGTAGATGATGAAAATTCTTATGACCTATTTTTAGGATACGCAGTAGCAGCATCGCGATTAAAAAAACAATTAGAAGAGTTAGAGATAACAATTGATGAAAATCATCCTTTGTTTGTTTACCTTCCATGTGGAGTAGGCGGTGGTCCTGGCGGAATAGCTTTTGGTTTGAAGTTATTTTATCAAGACTATGTTCACTGTTTTTTTGCAGAACCTACCCACTCTCCATGTATGTTACTTGGTTTAATGACTGGACTTCATGATAAAATTTCTGTGCAAGATATTGGTATTGATAATGTAACAGACGCTGATGGACTTGCTGTAGGAAGACCATCTGGATTTGTAGGTAAAACGATTGAACCGTTTCTAAGTGGTAATTATACGGTTAGCGATGAACAGTTGTATAAGTTATTAAAGGAACTAGTTGATACAGAGGGGATTCATTTAGAACCTTCAGCACTTGCAGGCATGATAGGACCAATTAAATTATGTAAAGAAGGAACCGATTATTTACTGAAGCATAATTTAACGAAAAAAATGAGTAAAGGTACACACATTATTTGGGGGACTGGTGGAAATATGGTTCCTGAAGAAATGATGAAGCAATATTATCAAATAGGTTTGAATTTAATGTTAGAGAATCAAAGGTAATTCAACACGGGGGTTCGTTGACCTCCGTGTTTTTATTGGAAAAATTTTTTCTTGTTGAACTAACCTTCCACGTTAGTCAAAAATTGAATTTTTCAACTAATCTTTTAAGGAGTTCCAATTTACGTTAATTTTTCAAGGTCAAAGCCCTCTCGTATTAACAAATTTGTTATAGTTCTCCTTTAACAAGCCATAGTATTCACCATCTACGTAAGATCCCCACTTTAAATCGTATTTAGGAAATGTTCCTTCATGGCTAAAACCATTCTTTAGGTGAGAACCTTGCTTGAAGCAATATTTTTCTTCATTACTGTTGAACAAAGCCTATTCAATTCTAAATCATCAAACCCGAATTCAATTGCCTTTTTAATGTTTCAGAAGCGTATCCCTTCCCCCAAAATGGGACACCAAACCAGTAAGCTAATTCAGCCCTTTTTTGACTATTTTCAAGGCGAAGTGTTACTGTTCCTATCATCTTCCCATCAATTTTTCCTTCTACTGCAAAGATAAACCTCTATTGTTTTGCTGCAGGATCTTCATGGTTCTTTATCCAGTTTATTGCAGTTCCAACTAGATAGGGATGTGAAATAGTTAGTGTAGTTTCAGCAACTTTCTTTTCTCCTGCTAATTCTTCAACTTAAAGTGCGTCATCATTCTTGGATCAACGAACGAAATTAGTTGATAAAAACTTCCATTGGTATTACAAGAATATATTTATTTCATTTCCCTTATGAGTAAGCCCCTTTTTTATCCTCTATTCCTTTCACCTATACCTGTCTCCTGCAATTTTCATAAAATGGAGTAACTTTCGTAAGGTGGTGAAAATGATGGAGAAATTTATTGCTAGGTTAAGAGGGGAAAACGAAGTACCTCCAGTAATGACGGATGCGTTTGGAACGGCTAAGTTTATTACGAATAAACAGGAGACTAAAATAAAATTTCACCTTGAAGTAAATGATATTGAAAATTTTGTTCAAGCACATATTCATTTTGGTGCTCGTGGTGAAAATGGACCCGTTCTAGTGTTCTTATTTGGAGCTAATCTAATGACTCTTGAAGAACAGCATGGGATTAGCACTCGCCAGGGAATTGTAACCGGAATTATTACGGACGAAGATATTGTCGACAATGAGGTTGGTGTAAAAAGTATTCGTGACCTTCTCAAATTGATGCGGAAAAAACTTTCTTATGTTAACGCCCATACTGAACAAAATCCTAATGGGGAAATCAGAGGACAAATTATCCCTGTACGTTAGTGGCAATGTACCAAAGGGACAAGTCCACTAGCCTAATTTTTTAAAGGAAAGACGGCTAGCGCAATGCATCTGTCCCATTATTAATTGTTAAACGGTGCAGCCATGGCAGCGCTCCCTGACTATTCATTGAACGAAGGCACCCTTTACTTTAAGAAGGAATGCAATAAAAGTTTGACTTTATTTTTGCAAATTGGTTTTTTCTACCCAAACTTTCATTAAATTATTATGAAATTCCTTTGGCTTTTCGATTAAAATCCAATCAATTGAATGTGCAGGTGTTGGCAGCAATTTCTTACGACGAATTCTTATTTTTTCGTGTTTTGTATAGTGAGGGTAAATTACAGTAGCCTTTGAAAAACTGGTGGTACTACTTTTAAAAAACTGAATGTCTTCAATTTCATCCCAATAAACCTTATTTCCTTTTAAGTCGATTACAATTCCTTCATCATCCCAATAAAGTCCTTTGCCTTCCTTTCTTTTTCGCCAAAGATAAATTGAAGAACCTATCGTAAAAGTTGAAAAGATAATCATTAAAATTGATACAATCGGGGCAGCCCTTAAAGCCATAATGGACAATATAAATAATAATATTCCAGTAACCATAAAAACCAATATTAATAGCAGAGATATTCTGTACATTCTAACTTGTTCCAAAAAATAACAACACCTTTTAAAATGGATTTCAAGTTATTTTACCAGTTGTTCCTCTCCAATTAAACTTCACGGTTAGTATAATAAGAAAAGGCTTTACTCCTATTGAAGTATACACCTAATAGAATGTCTATATTTTTATGGTTACTTTATGCATTATTGGCAGCTTAATCTTCAACTCTTGCACCCGTTAGCAGAAACATCTAATATATAGCATCAGGGGAATGTTTTTTTTTATAATTCTTTTATTGAACATCTCAACGCGAATCTATCTTTTTTTTCTAGAACCTACAATTAATTTGATTGCTGTTCTACTTTCATTATTGATTAAAATATCTGTAAATGCAGGAACAAAAACCAGATTAACACCACTAGGAGCTACGAATCCTCTTGCAATTGCAATGGCTTTAATCGCTTGATTTAAAGCACCAGCTCCAATCACTTGAATTTCTGTAACTCCTCTTTCACTTAATACACCTGCAATTGCACCTGCAACTGAATTTGGATTTGATTTTGATGATACTTTTAATACATTATCCATATAAATTTTTCCCCCTATTATTTAATCACTTGATATGATCACTGGAAAGAATGTAATTAACGTATCTTTAATCATATTCAAATTCAAATCAAACAGAACTATTGAACTTTTTCCTTTGATACTTTTTGTACAATCCTGCATCTGTGCATGAATTAAAAATTAAGCATTCCTTATTTAAGGAAAGCACCCGTTAGTTGAAGAAGAACGTTAATTTACATCTTGTAATACTTCCTCAATATATTCCTTTAATTCTTGTTTTACTTCTTCCAATGTTTCATCAAGTAGTGCACCTTTAATCTTGCTTCCAAGAATGTTTTTTGAAATCGGTAGACCTAGGATAGACCGTTCACATTCCCATATTTTAATCGAATGAAAATCAATAAGTTCACCTTGATTATCCGAAATACCTAATGAAATGGAAGAACTGTATCCTGGTTTGAAAGGGTCGTCGCCAACTTTATCGAAGCCCGCATCAAAACCCAAGTTTTTTTTGCAAAAACAAATTTATTCTGGATTAACAATTTATTAATAAGGTCTTTTAAAGCCAGTTCGTTTTTTTCAATTTTTTCTTTTAGATTCTCATCGAAATCCTTTTCTTGAAATTGCATATACCGAACACTTCCATTCATACAGGATAATGAAAAATTCGCCAAGATACAGTAAAATCCTTCTTTCACTAAACTGACACGTTAGTTAAAAAAAAGAGTGGCCGCAGCTACTCCTTTTTTAATCAAGCCCCAATTAGTTGAACAAAAACCCTTAAAACATAAGAATGATTATTCTATAACAAAAGATAAGAATTTCAAAATAACATCTTTCATACTGTAAGGTATTCAGCAATTACAATATTTCGATATACCCTTCTGTTCCATGCACGCGAATTCGTTGCCCGTCTCTTATCAGCTTGGTAGCATTTTCCACCCCAACAACTGCTGGTAAGCCATATTCACGTGCGATAACTGCTCCATGGGTCATCAGTCCGCCAACTTCGGTGACTAGGCCTTTTATGGATACAAACAATGGTGTCCAGCTAGGGTCGGTAAAGGAGGTGACTAATATATCTCCATCTTCTAGATCAGCATCTTCCATGTTTAAGATGACACGCGCTCGTCCCTCTATAACTCCAGAAGAAACAGGTAGACCTACAATAGCTTCAGCCGGGAGATTTTCTCGTTTGTACTTACCTACAATGATTTCACCATCAGACGTGATAACACGTGGTGGAGTTAGTTTCTCATATAATTTGTACTCGTCTTTTCGTTTACTGATGATCTGGTAATCTAGTTTATTTGTGTGTACGACTTCGCGGAGTTCTTCAAAAGTGAGATAGTATATATCTTCTTTTTCATGAATAACGCCCTCTTGTACGAGTTGTTCGGCTTCTTTCAGTAAAGCCTTCTTATAAAGGAAGTAGCGATTAATCATACCGTATTTTGGATATTCCCTAAACCCGCTGAAATTCCTGATTAGATCAATCATTCGTTTTGTTTCTTTGGCTTTTTGTTCACCATCTGGTAATTGCTTCAATCGATCTAATAACTCTTGTTCTTTTTTCAAAGCAACACGCCGCCCTTGCTCAAATTTCCTATGGCTAGCATTAGGCACAAAGTTTTTAATATTATTGAGAATCATGGGGACAAGTGTAATTGGTTTTTCACTCCAACGAGTTTTAGTAATATCGATTTCTCCAGCACATCGCATTCCGTATTTACTGAGATAAGCTAATATTGCGTCTTTGGTTTCCTGTCCGCCATCAAACCTAACTAGTTCATCCAAAAAGTTATCAACTTTTACGTGTTGTAAATAATCAATTACTTCAGTATAAGGGCGAATCACATCTGCGACATCCAATAACTCCAGACCCATTTCCGAAGTAATATTGTTTGGTACAGATTGAGAAAGCATATCTGCTACGTTTTTTTCACCTAACCATTCGTTCATATTTTCATTGATCCATGATGAAGCATCTATAGCAGCCATAAACACAGCTGAACTTTGTGGGTCAAATAAAATCTTCTTTAATATCTGGATATCTTCCAGAATAAAATCAAATAAATCCGATCCTAATTTCGTTTGGATGTTTTGTTTTAACTCTTCTATCGATGTTTGACTATTCTTAATCAAATCAGAAACGATTGTCGGGTCGTTTTCGATTTGTGCCCTAGAATCCGTAGACGACACACTTTTATTGCTTTTTCCGGAACTCCGTTCTTGCTTATCATTTGGTAAAGATTTTATGAAATCTCCTCTCTCTATTATGGTCATAAGTGCGTCTTTCATGAGCGGATCGTGTTGTCCCATGCCATCTAATAACATTTTTCTGCTGTCAGGTGAAGCCAGCATATGTGTGACATCAACAAACAACCTTCCACCAGCTTTACGCATGGGTGCATTAGTCGTTAACAGGAAAAAAGACAATCCCAGTGGTTTCATGGGATCGGTCATCATTTGTTGGTGACCAACAGATACATACACGTGATTCTCCTGATCATTTCCTTCAGGAATGGGATACAAAGTAGTAATTGGTCGACTCTGGACAATATAAAATGTATCATCAACCAAACACCATTCGATATCTTGTGGGCAACCAAAGTAAGCTTCGATCTGCCTTCCGATGTGTGCCAGTTGTAAAATTTGTTGTTCAGTAAGTGTTTGATTCTTTTGTTGATCAGGATCAATCTGCTTCGTCTCTGTTCCGCCTTCTTTTCGTCCATAGATAGCCAATTTTTTGGTTGCTATCATCTTATCGACGATTTCCTCTTCCTGTACTTTATAACAATCGGCAGATACCAAGCCAGAGACAAGTGCTTCTCCAAGTCCAAAACTGGCATCGATTGATAGCAGCTTTCGGTTAGAAGTAATCGGATCAGCGGTAAATAAAATCCCTGAAGCCTGTGGGAAAACCATCCTTTGAACGATAACGGATAAATAAACTTGACTGTGGTCAAATCCATTTTGCATACGGTAGATTACTGCGCGATCCGTAAATAGGGAAGCCCAACATTTGCTGATATGCTGCAAGATGGCTACTTTGCCGATGATATTTAAATAGGTGTCTTGTTGACCAGCAAAAGATGCATGTGGTAAATCTTCAGCAGTCGCACTAGAACGCACTGCATAAGCATGTTCATCACCAAGCTGGGAGAGATAGTGAGTAACTGCTTTTACAACCTCGGAAGGAATTTCTACTTCCATAATGAGTTGTCGAATCTTCCTGCTGATTTCACCAATTTGATCTCGATCTTCTACTTTTAGCATTGTTAGTCGATCCAACAAAGCATGATACGTTTCGTTTTGTTCGATGGCTTTTTGATACCCTACTGTTGTAATACAAAATCCTTCTGGTACTTGTATTCCGTCCATTTTTGATAATTCCCCTAAATTTAACCCTTTTCCGCCAACAAGCAAAAGCTGTGTTTTTTCTATCTCTTGAAAACCGAGAACCAAAGAACTCATTCTACATCTCCCCCTAACCATTAATGTTCTATTGATTTTAGCAGTAGTAAATGAGAATAAAAAGTCTATATTAACCATTTTTTACATGCTATAATTAAATTAGGAAGAGTTCAATAAAGTAAGCTAAAGCCCCGGCTCATCCCCTCGAAAGCAGCTCATATACCTTTTAACGCATATTATGAATATAACTAAAATCAACTTTTTCCATTTAGTCTGTTATTTTCCCGAAAAAACCTTATATTAATATGAGATTTCAAGCTCTTATTAAACTAACCCGCTCTCGTTCGTATTATAACTGTAGCATGCATAGAACGTACCTGTCCCTGGGGCTTGCCCCCGTCAAGTAGTTGAATAAAGGGGCAACGTCTCCACGTTGCCCCTTTCTTTACAAACCTTTTTTTATTTTTAACATCGAGTTAGCATTTGTCTGAAATTCATATGATACTTTCATTTCTTCGACTGTACAACCATTATCAGCAAGATAACTTATTATTTTATCTAAGTGCTCATATCGCTTTCCTTCTAAATCAACTAAAGGAAAGATACGAATTTCTTCTTTCGTAACCCTTAATAACTCATTTATGGTTTCTATGTGAAATTGATAATCTAATCTATCTGCATACAAAAATAGAAAATGTGCAGAGAGAAGAATGTCAAATTCTGCATTCTCAAACGGCAAAGAAGGTAAAGTAACAGGAATGTACCGTTCACTTGATTTCTTCATATCATTGGCACAATTTTGTAAGGCACTTAATCGATGTTTTCTAAGACCATCTATATCAGTAAAATAATCCCATTTATAATTACTTTTGGCTTTTTCCATATGCTCCATCGCGTGTTCAATATCCTGAAGACCTTTATTTTTTAAGTCTTCACCAGAATAATAATACGCAATATCACAGGCTGTTACATCTAAGCCTAATTCGTTACCTACAGCAGTAAACGAACAAGCTCCTGCAGGGCAATCGAGGATTTTCTTTCGTTCTAATTCCTCTTCTGAAAGCGAGAACATATCTAAATACTCTTTATAGGTTCTCCCAATAAAAATAATTCGTTCTAAATCTAACTTTGTACTCTGCTCAACTTTACTCACCTAAACTCACCTCTTCTAACAAGATTAGTTTGATCGTATCACAATAAATTGGTAATGTTAACCTTTTCTTACTAATAAACCTGCACAGTGAGTGGAAAAGCATAGGGCTGCAGGAGCAACCCATGTCTTCAATTCAAACGCCAATTCGTAGAATAAGAATCAATAAAAAAATTGTAGCAATACATATATGAAATAAATTGGTACATATTGTGATTTGATAGTTTTTTTAGTTTATCCGCGAATAAATCCACCTTCTGAATGGATAATTTGTCCAGTTATCCATTCAGCCTCATCACTTGCAAGAAAAGCAATAATTCGTGCCGCATCATCAGGTGTACCAAGCCGTCCCATTGGAAATTTAGGTAAAAGAAAATTTCTTATATCATCCGTCATCCATGTAGAATCTGTTGGACCTGGGTTTACAGCATTAACAGTGATTCCTAATGATGCAAGTTCTTGTGATATCGACCTAGTAAAGGCAGAAATAGCTCCTTTCGTTGCTGCATAGGCTAACTCCCCAGGCATAGGACCTAAATCCTGCCCTGATGTCATATTTATGATTCTTCCTGATTCGAAATGAGATTTTTTAAAACGACGGGCAAATTCAACACAAAGAAGAAAAGTTGACCTCATATTCACCGCATAATGATCATCAAGTGCTTTAGCATCTAACGATACATAATCATTACTTGTGGAATGAGCAGCATTATTAATTAGAATTGAAGGATCTCCTAATTTATCCGACATTTCTTCAAAAATTGTAAATGCAGCATTTACATCTGATAAATCAATTTTCATTGCCTCGCAACGGACACCCATTTGTAAAATTTCTTGTTGAAATTTTTCTACCCACACAGCATCAGAATTCCAGTGAGTAAAGAAAATATTTATACCCTGTGAGGCTAACTTACGACAAATAGCTGTACCAATATCTCTTTGACTGCTTGCTCCTGTAATTAGAGCTATTTTTTTTTGAATATGTCGCATTTTTTTAACCCCCAAATGATAGGGACAAAATGATATGGTAATAGAGATGAAGATTCTCATAATAACAAAAGCAGACCCCATTATAGGATCTGCCTAGTTAATGGATATTTTATAACTCCACACCAAGCATCCCTGGAATGATGATAACTCAAATAAATAGACACACTACTCTTTAAAAGGGTATAAAGTTATCTATTTATTTTTATTATTTTTTATTACAGAGTTTGCCACATGTAGAATCTTAATTCCCCTTTCAATACATCTCTATCCTAACCTTACTTATTCGGCTGGTAAAAAACAACAATTTTTATTTTTTAAAAATTGTGTATTTATAATCATATTCAACTATTCTGCTCTGTTAGTTTAAGTGTATTTCCTCAAAATCTCTTCAGCTGTGATCTTCAACAATATGGCCCTAACCCAAAATACGCGTTGTTCGATAAACGCGCCCTTTACTAATCACCACTTTTTCTTTTTAATCTGAATTAAAAATTTTTAATAAACTTAGCATAAAGGATAGGGCTATCAAATGAGATGACACATTCAAACCCTATTGATTCTAACTGTTGTATGTGATCTTTCATTTCTTCTTCTGAATCGTATTCAAACTCATAAATTTTTGCTTCTGTTAGCTTTTTCATCTTTTACACTCCCTCGGAATTCACATCAATTGCGACATAAAAAAGGCTTACTTCTTATTAAAGAAAAGCATCAGTTCGTATTATAAGGTCAGCCAGATATTTCTGATTGACCATTAATTATATGGTTTTATTATAACGGTAGCCGGGGTAGAACGAAATACCCGTGGGACTCGATCCCGTCAGCTAAACAGTTCTCCCCCTACTTGTAGAAACGTGTTTGAGGCTGGTTGGGACTTAGATCTCGTATAACAAGCGAAGCTATGATACAGCAACTAGGAATTAGGGGTATCGGTGATTTTTATGTTGGAGGAGGAGATTTACCAATGAATCCAGTCGTTGGTCTGGATGTAGCCAAAGGTGAAAGTCAGGTTCAAGGAAACGGTGAACAGGATAACCAAAAGAGGTTCGAGTAGATTACGGCTAGTGTACTAGACAAGGATATTACAGTTGCAATTAACTGCACTCTCGTTCCTGAAATTCTAGTTGAATAGGCTAGGGTCTCAGTCATTGTAATGATCAATAAAAATTAAGCTATTATTATTAATTTACCTGTAAACAATTCCATCATAAGCTCCTAAACGATTATCGCAGATAAAATATAATCCAAAATATGGGTTTAGAATAATTCAGAAGGTGCGTTTTTGGTTTTATTTCTCTTTTCTTGAACCAAGCTACACCTTTAGTTAAAGAATGATAAAGAAAAAAGGCTGTCGCAGCAACCCCGATCTTACCCTCAAGTATCCGTTAGCATATCCACATCCTATCTCCTAACAATTCACTTTTTCATATTTTGTATGATTATCTATATCATTCTTTTTTACATTTTATAATCATAAAATTTATTGGAGGTTTATTTTTCATGTTCTTACTTGGCTCGTCAATTTCTGAAAACTCTATCAGTCCATATTTTCCAAATTCTTGTTTTATGGAGTTAGAATCATAAAAAAACATTTTTACGCCTTCCATTATCTCAAAATAGTCTTTATCCAATTGTTTGCCCTTACCAAACATTGGGGCTTTTTTTGAAACAGTTGTAAAAATCATATATCCATTTGGCTTTAACTGATTATAGCAATCTTTAATAAACTTATCTCTCTCACGATTATTCAATAAGTGAATAAGTGCATAGCAAAATATACCGTCATAGAGTTTGTTATCAAAAGGCATGTCAGTTACTGAACCATGAAAAATACTACTATCAAGCCCATTTTGTCTCGCCAAATCAATCGCCGTTTTTGAAATCTCAATACCTGTAACATTTATTCCATTGTCAATAAAAACCTTTGCATTTCTGCCATATCCAATACCTGGTACCAGTATATCCTTTACATTCCTTTCAAGGAAAAAGTCCTTTGTTAAGATTGCGGAGTCTGTGGGTTCAAATCCCCACATCGTTTGTTTTTCTATAAAACTTGATTCCCAGAATTCCATTCAATCTCTATCTCCTTTATGTTTTGTTTTAATTGGGCTACTTTGTTGATTGACGCTAATGTTTAGTTTTCAATTAAAGACATTATAACTCTCCAATAACTATAATTGGTATTCATCTTTTTGTAAACTCTTAAACCTCCTACATATTATGAGTCCTTGTAGGAGTTAAAAAAACATAAATGGATATGATCCAACTTCTCCAAAAACGATATAATATAACACTAAGCTCTAACCTAGTAGAAATGTAATTCGTTACATCAAGTAATTGAAAATGGTATGATAGGACCATGATACATAAGGAGTGATAGAATGAGTTGGGTATCAACAACTAAAAAAAGCGAATTTCTCAAATGGTTTTTAAATCATCATCAACTAAAAAATAAAGAGGCAAGAAGAATAATTGACTATATTCAGAAAAATCACCATATCCTCAGAAGCCTTTCCTTTACTGAGACAATCCAGCTAAAAGAACGAACCATTATCATATCAAGTATTAACTCTGATAAAACCGGCTTTCTGTTTTACGATAACAACAATCAGACAGAAGAAGTTTCAGAAGCTTTCTGGTCCTTAATGGATAATCCTGCAAAAAAGACATACATAATCCTTCATTTCTTTGGAAAACAATCCAATTTCCTCTACACAGAGCTAATCGAACCATCAAGATTGCAATCAATCAGACGATATGAACAATCTGAAAAGGATGCGAAGGCGACTAATTTAGTTGTTGAAATTGCATTGCTCAAAAGTCAAATTAATAAGGCATTAGATGATAGAAATGAAGAAGTGTTTAAATCACTTACAGAGAAGTTAAAAGAACTTCAAAAATTATGACAGCTTCTCACCATGATACTTTATTAGTATGATTATAACTTCGAATTTCTAACTAGCTAAATAAAGTAGTATTGATATAGCAATCCTATTCACCCATTAAAACCACCTAATGGCTTAAACCAAAAGGTGGTTTTTAATATTCTTTAAAAAACATATTTTTTCTACACAACTCTTGAAACTCCCACAGATAGAATGTATCTTTACTTATTCAACTAAAGGTAAGTAATCACTTATACGTGTGTAGACTGCTGTTTGTAGTAAAAATTTAATGATTATCCATGGGATAGATTGAGCTCCCAAAGTATCGAGAAGAATTCCATTTACTGCAATCGCTAGATTCCAGAATGTAGCACTCATAGGAATAGCAATATCTAATACTTGAGCAAGTGCTGTTTGAAGAAGAGTTGCTGATCCACCAAATGATAGTCCCCACAAACTTACTGATAAGAAGACAACCAAAATATTTTCGCTGTTAATTATTAATAAAAGAGATGCTACAGCAAATACATTTAGACTGACTAGAACCATTAGTCAAAGCAATCTGCAATTAAAGCTCCTATTACCCAAATACCAATGAGTGCTGCAACTCCAAAGACAAGTAGGACTAGCTCTCCATCATTTTGTAGACCTGTATTAGCGAGGAAAGGAGCAATATAGGCGTAAAAAAATTGACCTAATTAAGCCGGAAAGACTCTAATTGTTGCACCTATTTGTGTGTAACGTAGTGGAATTCCTTCTCTAGTGTAGGCAAAACGAATAAGATCTTTCACCTCTTTTATGGTTTCTACATCTGTAAAACCTTTTGTTTGAGCTTCAATTACTTTCTCTTTCTGTTTATATTCAAGTGTTCCTTGAGTGTACTGATTTATTGACATCTTGTCCTCCCCCTTCTAATATTAGTTTATTGTATGAGACTCTGTAAAATGCTAGAAAGTCAGTTGAAAGTTTAAGAAAAGTAAACATTTGTGCGATTATGTTTACTCAAAAAAAAAAGAATCGTCGAAAGACGTCTTCCTTTTGTTTAAGTAAATTTCTTCACAAACTTGTAACTCATTCACTACAAAAATGCTGCTCCATTTTTAAAATAAAAAGAAGCATTCCTTGATAAAGGAATGCCACTAATTTCTCACAAAACTCTTCATGTACCATTACTATTTTAATTTACAAGTAAAAAGTAGGTCTCCTCTTGATACTCCTGGCTGAGCATTTTGAACAATGTTTTCTAATCTTTCTGCAGTATTTGTTATGATAATTGGTGTTACAATCTCTTTGTTTTTACTTTTTAGAAACGGAATGTCGAAGTTTACGAGTTGATCTCCTACATTAACGGATTGTCCTTGTTTTACATGAACCTGAAAACCTTCTCCGTTTAATTCAACCGTATCTATGCCAATATGGATTAACAGTTCTAACCCGTTGACAGATTTAATCCCAATTGCGTGTTTCGTAGGGAAAACCTGAACTATTTCTCCTTTAACAGGGGAGGCAAGATTTCCAACCCTTGGTATGATTGCAATACCCTCACCCATCATTTTTTGTGAGAAGACGGGATCAGGAACTTTTTCTAATGAAACAACCTCCCCATCAAGAGGAGAATAAATTTCTTCTTTCTCAGCTTTTACACTTTTTTTAAACAAATTTTTAAACATACTAGTATACTCCTTTTACTTTTGTAAGGCTTTAGTAAGCTCTTGTACTTTTTTTAATCAAATCATTACATTACAGTTGAACTTGAATTGTTACTCTTAAGTAAAACCTTCTTATTTAGTAAGCTATTTAATTTTTCTGAGCTTAGCAGCATCACTGCAACAAAAAATAGTATACAAATTGGGAAGATACCTATTGTTGAATGAGACGCAATGAAACCAAGGAGCGGTGGCATGAATGTAGTGCCAGTATAAGCAACCGCCATTTGATAGCCCATAATTGTCTGAGAATGTTTTTTTCCAAAACGTGTTGGTGTTTCATGCAACATACACGGAAATATCGGTGCTAATCCTAGTCCAACAATAATAAAACCAACAAGTGAGAAAGTGGACGGTAATGGTAGGAATAGAATAATGGCACCAGTTAATGCTATAATTTGTCCTGCCCGAATAAGAATACGGTTTGTCGTTTTAAAGGTAATAAAGCCTGTAATAAATCGACCAATAGTTATTCCTGCGTAATATAAGGAAACCCACCCGGCAGCAGTTGCCGCACTTAACCCTTTGACATTTACCAAGAAACTACTACCCCAAAGCCCCATGGTCGCTTCAACGCCACAATAAAACAAGAAGGATGCGAGGGCCAGTTTTACTCCTTTAATATGTAAAGGTTTTAGATCATTTACATCTTCATCATTCATGACACCATTCGAATCTTGGGTCTCTTCATTTACAGTAATATTGCTGTTTTTTGTCACTCTGTTCCATAAAGGCAAAGTGAAGAGCAGGATTAAAACTAATGCAAACTGGATGCCAGAAATAACAAAATATCCACTTCTCCAAGAATTTTCTCCCATAATAAACTGAGCCATAATGATAGGACCAAGAGTAGCTCCAACTCCCCAAAAGCAATGTAACCAACTCATATGATGTGCCTTATAGTTGGTAGCAACATAATCGTTTAATCCTGCATCAACAGCTCCTGCTCCTAATCCAAGTGGGATCGCACAGACAACTAACCAAACAATCGATGGTGCAAAATGAAATCCTAATAGAGCACCTGCAGTTATTAAGACGCTGACAAAGGTGACTTTGCCAGTTCCAAACCGTTTAAGTACCTTCCCACTAACTAAACTGGAGATTATTGTACCACCAGCAATGGTCATAAAAAGGAATCCAGCAGTCTCAAGTGGGGCTCCTAAATCCGATTGCATAACGGGCCAAGCTGCCCCCAACAAGGAGTCAGGTAAACCTAAGCTGATAAAAGCAAAATAAATGATGACTAAAAGGATTGTTGTCATATTTAATCCTCTCCTATAATTAATTTCTATTCTATTTTCTTTCCAATTTGTTTTTCTTACTTAGTTTTATTCATCATGAGATCAAGCCCAAGACTTTGTAATCCGTATAAATAATCTTGTTTCCAATCACTCATCGTAAGCTCTGGAAGATGTTCTGACGGGATATACTTTGCGCTGCCATTGGTAATTTTGTTTAATACCTCTTTTTCAATATCATCATTACTAAATATAAATGTATGAGGGTTAATAATAGCTACAAAAGAAGCTATTAATCTGCTTATTGCATCAATCTCATTATCCTCTTTGATATGTCCACTCCCGTTTACCAAAGCTTGACCGAAATTTCGATTATCATATTGAGGAACGAATGAAACCTCACCTGAGAAGAAAGTACTTCCTCGAACCACATCTCCATTTATCATAATTCCTGCCCCAGGGCCATTTTGACCAGTATACAAATAGATAAGGGATTCCTTGTCTATTGCCCTATTATTGCTGTACCCTAGAACAGCAGCATTCATATCGTTCTCAACGACTACAGGTATAGAAAAATAATCCTCATAATATCCTTTTAAATCAAAATTTTGAAACTGCGCGTACCCTGGTATATAAAAAATCCGGCCACCATCAACAGCTCCAGGAACACCAATTGCTAAAGAACTGATTTTTGGATAATTCATCATTAGGTTTTCAATACACTTTGTTAATGAGTCTAAGCCACCCTCTTTTAATACACTCGGTGCTTCTCCTTCTACCTTTACTTCCCCCAAGCAATTAAAAATCGTATAATTAGTTCCTGTTCCCTCTAAAAAAATGGCTAGACCTAACATATACTCGGAATTGTAAGTATACCTTTTTGCTCTTCTACCACCACTTGAATCATCTAACCCAACTGAAATAATTTCTCCATCCTTCTCCATCTGAGAAAGGAACTTACTTATTGTGGGGAAACTAATTCCTAATTGTTCGCTGAGTTCAACCTTTGTTGCACTTTTCCGCTCTAAAAGGGTTGTACGAATACCCCGAAGTATCACCTTCTTTATATTTTTTGGATTAGATATTAATTCACTCATCCGATTCACCACCAAAAAACTTATTAAATATCTTTAAAAAGCGTGTTAAAATGCAACTTATTAAATACGTTTAATAAGTTGCATTTTAATATAACATATTAATTTTTTTCTAACAATCAAAATTGCAACGAACTTTAAGTGATCAAAATTTTATTTTTTAAGGCGGCTAAAACGAATTAGTCTTATTTAGCAAATTGGTTTAGTTCTCTTTGTGGGTTTAAATAACCAGAGCCATAGCATGACGCTATAACCCATTTTTAGAAAACGGGGTTTCTCCCGCATTTCTTTTTACAGTAAAGATAATATATCAATGATTGTCATCATAACAGCATCTTCTTCATTTGAGCGAGTAATAAAATTGGCAGCATCCTTTAATTCTTGAACGGCATTTCGCACAGCGAAGCTATATTTTGCACGAGTCATGAGTTCCAAATCATTGTAGCCGTCACCGAATGCCATCGTTTCTTCAGGTGTAACATTCAACAAACGCTGTAAATGTTCAACGGTAGTACCTTTATGAACATTAGCATTTGCAATGTCAATCCAAGCTGCTTCGGAAGCTACAATATAAGCAGACTCAAAAAATTGAGATAGTTTTTCTCTGATTTCCATACATCTAAATAATGGGTCGTGAATGGTAATCTTAACAAAATCCTCTGTAATTTCATTAAAATTAGAAACTTGTCTTACTTGAGCATAGGACCTTCTGACAATAGCTACTTCTTCTTGAGGGATATTTTCTTTTATTACCGCACCGTTTCTTGTACAAGCAATAATTGTATGTTCCAAGTTTATTTCTTCTAGTGATCGGATAATTTCTAATCCTAATTTGTTACTAAGTAGAGATTCATAAACAAATTCTCCGTTATGCTTAATTCGAGTTGCACTATCACCTAGAATCCATAGATCTTCTGAATCACCACCAAATAGCTCTTCTACACGTTCACATTGTTTCCCAGTAACAGGAGCAAAAAACACTCCTTTTTCTTTCATTAACTTTTTAACTTCCTTGTATAGTTCCCTGTTAAAATCACCACTATTATTCAAGAACGTACCATCCATATCAGTTAGCACTAATTTAATCATTATGATTTCCCCCAATCATATCCTCTTTGTGTTTTTCAAACGAACTTATTAAACTGATTTAATAAGTTCATTTGATAATATATCATAAACTTTTTTGAAGGTAATAAAAATTGAAAAAACAGTTATTAGTAATTGCGGAAGGTAAATGTATCAAATTTGTAACGAAGTGTTACATACAGGGGATATTTTAGGGCTAATAAGGAGTTTTGAGTTTTGTTCATAGGAAAAGGGAAATCAATTGCGGTTAGCTTACCTTTTTATCAAAACTGATTCGACTAAATGCCTCGTTAGTTTAAGTGTATTCATACACAATGATACATTTCTATTGGAGAATGATAACAATGCCATTTATCTTTAACTCTTAAAAAAGTAAAACCCCGCCTTATAAATAGGACAGGGATAACATAAAGTGGTTTAATTTTTGATAAAAAACACTTCACCGAACTTAAAACTACCAATAAAGTCATTAGAACTAGGATACTTCGTCATGAAGTTACTTCTGGATTATCTGAATAAGGTTGCCGCATGTATCGTCGAAGACAGCTATTGTGACTTCGCCCATTTTTGTCGGTTCCATAGTAAACTTCACGCCTTTTTCCATTAATCGTTCGTACTCTTTATGAATATCCGCAACGCCAAACATTGTTGCTGGGATGCCCTCGGCAGATATCTTCTTTTGATACTCCTTTGCGGCAGGATGTTCATTCGGTTCGAGTAAAAGCTCGGTACCGTCCTGATCATCAGGAGAAACAAGCGTAATCCACCTGAATTTCCCCATGGGAACGTCATGCTTTTTTACAAATCCCAGCTTTTCTGAATAAAATTCCAGTGCCTTGTCTTGGTCTTGTACGAATAGACTGGTAACAATGATTTTCATAATGTTTTGCCTCCTTTGATATTTACCACGTTGGTGCTCTGTAAACAATTTAGGCTCCAAGCAGAAAAACCCCTATATTCGTCAGAAGTTTTTAATAAAATTACTCGATCCAACCTTTTAGCAAATTTTTAAGTGGTTCGTTGTTAAATATAACTACTCGGTATTTTCCCTTTCTTTTTGATTTTACGAGACCTGCACTTTCCAGTACAGAAAGATGTTTAGCTATCGCCTGTCGCGTAATGGAAAGGTTGTGCTTCGAAATAAGACGTACCGTAAGTTCATACAACGTCTGCTCGTTGCGTTCGAAAAGTTCGTCTAATATTAGCCGTCGAGTCGAGTCGCCAAGTGCTTTGAATATAGCGTCTTTGTCCCAATTCATATTTCGAGTATAAGCAACTCTACGGTTGCTTGTCAAGCATAAGCAACTCTATGGTTGCTTGATAAAGGAACCGTATCATGCAATCTTAACAAGATAAAGTCACATAATAGTAGTTTGAACCATTATAGAAAAATAAACTGTATTGCAACAAAAAAAGTGGGTTAATCCACCTTTGAACAACACACTAGTTAAATTTATAAGTACCTGGTATGCTTTATTATTTTTAACACGTTACTTCTTCATTACAGGAATACTGCCCCTTTAGCCGCCCATGCAGCGCAAAAATCAGCGCTGCACCACAGAGAATGAAAATGGTCTAGAACCGTCAATACTGATTCTACGGCTGGGAGAGGAAGGTCGATAAACTATGGTGCGTTAGAGCCCACCCTTTAGTCTGACTCCTTCGACCACGGTGCACCACTGACTGTTGCTCCCTTGCGGAAGCACTCATAGTAGATTAATCCCTGTTCTGGTTGTTGCACCAGCCTCCACTAATATGTCGTAGAGAGGAAAATTAAAATGGATGTAATCATTGAACGAGCATGTGGGATGGACGTTCATAAAGACTCTATCACCGCATGTATTCTTACACCAGAAGGAAAGGAGATTCAAACTTTTTCAACGAAAACCGTGTTTTTGTTAAAACTACTAGACTGGATTAAGGAACACAATTGTTCTCATGTTGCCATGGAAAGCACCAGCGTATACTGGAAGCCAATTGTGAATTTACTAGAAAGTGAGGGAATTGAATTTTTAGTAGTCAATGCACAACACATTAAAGCTGTTCCTGGACGGAAAACTGATGTAAATGATGCTGAGTGGATTGCGAAGCTTCTTCGTCATGGATTAATAAAAGCTAGCTATATTCCCAATCGAGATCAAAGAGAATTACGAGAATTAGTTCGATACCGTAGAAGTATCATTCAAGAACGGGCGAGACAACAAAATCGAATCCAAAAAGTGTTAGAAGGTGCTAACATTAAACTGGGTTCAGTTGTGTCACAAATTAAGGGTGTTTCCGCTATGGAGATGCTTCGTGCGATTGCTGATGGAGAAGATGATCCCGTAAAGCTCGCAAGCTTCGCTCGCAGAACATTGAAAAAGAAAAAAGAGGAACTAGAGTTAGCATTACGAGGCTACATTAGCCCTCATCAGCGAATGATGCTTAAAACAATTATCACTCACATTGATTTTCTTACAGATCAAATCGAGAAGCTTGATAATGAAATTGCAGAAAGAATGAGTTCTTATCAAGATGACGTTGAACGTTTAGATTCAATTCCAGGTGTCGCTACCCGTATGGCAGAACAGATTCTAGCTGAGATTGGAACTGATGTTAAAAATCAATTTCCAAGCGCTGCTCATATGTGTTCTTGGGCAGGGTTAGTTCCAGGACAAAACGAAAGTGCTGGTAAAAGAAAATCTTCCAAAACTAAGAAAGGGAATAAATATTTAAAATCAGCCTTACAAGAAGCAGCTCACTCAGTAAGAGGATCTAAAAACTACCTTGGGGCATTGTATCGACGTACAGCTGCCCGCAAGGGTACAAAACGCGCTGCTATTGTTGTCTCTCATGCCATATTGCGAATATGTTACTATCTTTTAACACGAAAAGAAATGTATGTAGACTTAGGTGAAGACTACTTTGATAAACAAAGAGCACAATCAATTGTACGTCATTCGCTTCGACGACTTGAAAGCTTAGGCTACACCGTTTCGCTGACAGAAACAGAAGCATCCTGATCCAGTCTAAAGATTAGCTTTTTAATTGCCTATGAATCAGGCGCTCTCCTTTTTTTAAAAATGAATGAGCTGCGTCTTCTTTAGTATTGCCTTCTTTTCTTCCTTACATAATTTAATTTTCATAGTAGTTGAAGAAGATGAAAGGATTGCAGCATACAATCCTCTTCAACTAAACCAGCCAATAGTTGTCAACATTTTTCAATAAAAACTTAAAATGTTTCATGTTATACTAAATTCGCGCATGTCAAATAACCCTCCAAATACTACGTTTGGAAAGTTTTGGTTTGTCTAGTAATATTGTTAAATCAAGCTAAATCTTGGAAGGTAGTTTTGTTTTTTAAAAGTGCATAGATCCAATGTAAGAGTTTATTAGCACACGCAATTAGGGCTACTTTATATGGCTTTCCTTCTTCACGTTTCCTATCATAAAAGGCACGTAATCGCTTGTTGCGTGGGATGATTTCATCCGTCGTTTTTTGTTTACGACAGTCTCGAATAGCACATTTAACAGCCATATATAGAGTTTGCCTTAGTCTACTAGAACCTCTTTTAGTAATTCGATTTTGAGTACCTTTGAATGTTCCAGATTCAAAGACAGTCGGATCAATGCCTGCAAAGGCAACTAGTTTCTTAGGATGATTATACCTTTGAATCTCCCCAATTTCAGAAATAATCGTGGCGGCGATTTTTTCACCTATACCGGGGATTGAACGGATAATCTCATATTCTTCAATACTTTTTGCCAAAGCATCTATCTCATCTTCAAGCATGGATAGATGTTTTTTGTATTCAAGAAGCATTTTAATATACATATCTAGACTTAGTATTAGACTAGAATATAAAGTCTTCTGAAATGGGTTTTGTGCTGCGGCAGCTATTAATTTTTCGGCCTGTTTATTTGCCCATTGCAGTGAACGGGTGTTACAGAATTCTTTAATTTTAATGGCTAATGTTTCACAATCAGCTTTCAAAACCTCTTCAGAAGTAGGAAATGCTTGTAAAGTTAGTAAGGAAACATCTGAGTATAGATTTCCAAAAACCTTGCTGTATTCAGGAAATACTTGATCTAAAACAGCCTGAAATTGGAGTTTGGTTTGAACAACTATCCCTGTAATATTATCGTGCTGTCTTGTAAGATTACGTAGATTTAATAATTGAATTCCTCGCTTTTTATAAGGTTCTAAATCCTCTTTATAGTACAGCTCGCAGAGGTGATTGGCGTCTATGATATCTGTCTTTACTTTACGTAAAGTAGAATTCTTTGCTTTATAAGATACGAGTGGATTTACGATAATAATTAAATATCCTCTATCCTCGAAATATTGAACAACGGGTTTGTGATAGTGTCCAGTTGATTCTAGTATAATCGGAGGCCGTTCTCCTGTTACATCCTCTAACTCTTTAATAAAATCTAATAAACTAGCTAACCCTTCAAGATTATGTTGTACTTTAAAACTCTTTTTATATGGTTTCTTTTTATCCAAGTATGCTTGAATCTGACTTTCACCTTTTGCTACATCCAGACCAATGACTGGATTCATTCAAATTCCTCCTCCAAAAATAATTACCGGTACCCCTAATCCTTCCTGTAGTGTCATAGCTTCGCTTGTTATACGAGATCTTAGTCCCAACCAGCCTCAAACATGTTTCTACAAGTAGGGGGTGAACTGTTTTGCGGACGGGATCATGGTCCCACGGGCCATACGTTCTACCCCGGCTACAGTAATCATATATCGATATAAAAAATGCTCAACCAGAAATATCTGGCTAACCTTATAATACGAAAGCACCCGTGAATTTTTAAAAATTATAGGTTTTCTTTTTTGTTTCTTACAATGAAAATAGCTCCTAAATTATATCCAATTCCTATTACATGTATAATTATATTACCTGTTTTACCAAAGCTATCATCTGTTAATCCAATTAAAAAACTCCCAAGCAAAATAGCAAAAAATAATTTCAAATTCTTTTCAATCCTCCAAGCCCGACTACAAAATAAATTCTACGTTCTTCTTGAATTAACCTGCTCCGTTGGTGGAACAAGAAAAGCCTTACTCCTTGTTGAAGTAAAGCTACCCGGATAGTTTAATTACAATCCATCACAATCTTTTGATTTAAGACTATTTTTAAACGCTTAAAAATAATCCTCTTATTTAACAATCTAACCTTAATTACCTAACGTATTTATAAATTTAATTAAAGACGAGGGTACATATCTTTCTTTTCTATAAATGAATATTGTTTTAACTTTTCCGTATTGATTCGGAATTGAATGCTGTCTAAGGGTTCCTTCTTGTATATGCTTTGCAACAACACTCAGTGGTAGCATACTTAGTCCAAGTCCAGCAAATACACAGCCAACGATTGCATCCAAGGTACCAAATTCCATTATTTTATTTGGAATTACCCTCTCTTGGTGTAACCATTGTTCAAGCTTTTCCCGATAAGAACATCCAGTCCGAAATACAAGCATTGTCCTTGTTTGAATATCTTTAATAGAAGATATAGGTGGATGTTTTGTATCAGTTATTAGTACCAATTCCTCTTCAAATACTTCCTTTTGAATCAATTCAGGGTGCTTAATAGGTCCGGCTACAAATGCTCCATCAAGATCATATTGAAGAACCCCTTGAATATTTTCTTCCGTAGAACCTGTTTTTAAGGTTAGATCAACTTCGGGAAAGTCTTTATGATACTTTGATAGTACGCTTGGTAATCGAACTGCTGCGGTTGTTTCCATTGAACCAATAATTAACGGACCTCTAGGTGTTTGATCATCAGTCATCATATTTTGAGTTTCTTCGATAAGATCGAAAATTTTTTCTGCATATGTTAACAACAAGCTTCCTTTGGCTGTTAATGCAGTCCCGCGGTTATGTCTATAGAAAAGAGTTGTTTGAAGATCTGATTCCAACTGCTGTATTTTCATTGTGATATTTGACTGTGCATATTGAAGTTCTCTTGCTGCTTGAGAAATACTTCCCATCTTAGCAACAGTCTGAAAAATTTTTAATGTATGCAAATCCATTGTATTCCTCCCCCACCTACCTTTTTGCCATCTAATTATCTGATAGCAACTATCATTATTATATATTATTCAATATATCAAAAAACAGATATTCTTTAAATAGATTAACTTTTTGGAGGTTTTCATTTGAAGAAGCAAACTTATCATTTTTTAATAGGGGGAATGTTGTCTTTAGTCATTGCTATGGGGATTGGAAGATTTGCATATACTCCCATTCTTCCACTTATGCAAAAAGAACTTTCTTTTTCTAATACAATTGCTGGTTATATAGCATCTAGTAATTACGCAGGATATTTGCTTGGGGCAATTTTAGTAGGTTCCTTTCCTTTTAAGAAAAATAGAACCATTTTGTTAAGAATAAGTCTAATCATCACAATTTTATCCACTGCCCTGATGGGTCTCACATACTCTAATTTACTTTGGAATGTACTTCGCTTTCTATCAGGAATTTCTAGTGCTTATGTGTTGGTCATAGCCTCCGGAATTGTGTTAGATAAACTTACTACTATAAGCAAAACCAATTGGTCTGGTTTATTCTATGGTGGAGTAGGTCTTGGAATCTTTTTATCCAGTCTACTTATTCCGGGATTAAACCATTTATTTCGGTGGGAAGGAACTTGGATAGGACTAGCTGTTGTCAGTGGAATCCTTACTTTCTTCGTATGGATCTGGCTAGATGAAAAACCCAACGCTGATGAGGTGAAAACTAAACAAGAAACTTTTACACAAGCCCCCTCCAATAAAGGCCTCTTATTGTTGAACATTGCCTATGGTTTAGAAGGATTAGGTTATATAGTTACAGGAACGTTTATCGTAACTATTGCTGAAAACACCTCATCCTTTCAGAATGGTGCTACCTTAGTTTGGATGATGGTTGGATTGGCTGCAATTCCATCCTGTCTCATCTGGTCTTTCCTTTCTAAAAAATGGGGTTATGTTAATTCATTAGTGTTTGCAATGACTTTGCAAGCCTTTGGTATTGCGATGCCAGCATTATGGGGCTCTCAAACTAGTTTTATTATTAGTGCAATATTGTTTGGAGCTACGTTTATGGGCATCACTACAATTGCTATGACATTGGGACAACAAATGAATCCATCTAATAGTCGTCGTACTATTGGCACACTTACCGCTATTTATGCTATTGGACAGTTAATAGGTCCAATACTTGCTGGAGTCTTAACATCTTTCACTCATAATTTTAATACAGCATTGATAGGAGCAGCTAGTGTCATTTTAATTGGAGCAGGGATCCTTTTATTTGGAATTCAATTTGAGAGAGAATATGACGGATTAATACAATAAAAGAATGTATTCAAATCACGAGGTGAGATTTATGCTAAAGAATGAAATGACAGAACTTTTACAAATTCAGTATCCGATTATACAAGCTCCTATGGCTGGCGGAGTAACAACTTCGAAATTAGTAGCCGAGGTTTCAAATTCTGGAGGTCTAGGAATGATTGGTGCAGGTTATATGACACCTTATCAAATGCGAGAACAAATTAAAGAAATAAAACTGTTAACATCAAACCCCTTTGGTATAAATCTATTTGTTCCCGATAAATATGATGTTATAGAGGATGAAGTAAAATCAGTTAACGAGATATTAAACCCTATTCGTGAGCAACTGAATTTACCTGGAAAAGATAGCTTTGAAATTCCTAATTTTAATTCTGTTTTTGAAACATTTATTGACCAAATAATGGTTGTAATTGAAGAGAAAGTTCCTATTTGTTCCTTTACATTTGGTATTCCTTCTAAGAAAGTAATTGCTGAATTAAAAAAAAATAACATAACTTTGGTGGGAACGGCTACTACTGTTAGAGAAGCAGTTGAAAATGAAAAAGCAGGAATGGATATTGTTGTTGTTCAAGGAAGTGAAGCTGGTGGACATCGTGGGAACTTTATCGATGGGTATCAGGAGAGTTTAGTGGGTTTAATGTCACTTATCCCACAGGTTGTTGACAATGTAAACATTCCTGTTATTTCTGCTGGAGGAATTATGGACGGAAGAGGGTTAATGGCTTCTTTTTGTTTAGGGGCGAAGGGTGTACAAATGGGCACGGCTTTCTTGACTTGTATTGAAAGTGGAGCACATAAGGTACATAAAGAGGCTATACTTAATGCTACCGAAGACAATACTATATTAACTCGTTCATTTTCAGGTAAATGGGCAAGAGGAATAAAAAATAAATTTTTTTTAGAAATGCAGAGGCACGAAAGATTTTTACCAGATTTCCCTGTTCAAAATATACTAACCCAGGATATTAGGAAGACTTCTAGTGCACAAAATAATCAACATTACATTTCACTTTGGTCTGGTCAAAGTACAAGATTAGCCAAATGTCAGACTGTTGAATCATTATTTAAAAATATTATTACAGAAGCTAAAAAAATAAATTTAGATATATTAGGGCCAGAATAACTTATTGCACTTATTTAGATTTCTTTTTTTAATTAATTTCTATAAGTAAAAAGGGTAACCAGATATTTCTGGGTGACCCTACAACTTTTATATGTCTATTGATCGAACTTTTGAGTAACAGTTTGAGTTGTTATACACTTACATTTAGTTTCAATTAAATGCTAGTCTTACTATTTTATAAAAAAACAGAGGGACATTTCGGGTTCCTCTGTTTTTTCCTTATGGAAAAATTATTGATCATTTAAGTACGTTTCTTGACAAACTTCATCTAAGAAAGAAAAAATCTTTAAAAAAGAAACATAATACTTATTTGTCCTTTTTTAACTTCCTCTTCATCAATTGTGCCATTTGTTGAGAATTCAAATCCTTTTCTTCATAGAGTTTATTAATGATGTTATGATAGTCCTCTTCATTACGATTTTGACTTAGTTTATTTGCAGCTTGAATTTCTTGTACTTTAATCTTAAATCCAACAATACCTTTTAGTTGTTTTTCTAAAACTTCAGGAGAAAGCTTATCCCATAAAACTGGATTCTTACGGTGTTTTTCGTATTTTTGCAGCAACATTGTCAGGTCCTGTTTTAACTCTTCTTCGTCCAAAATGCTGGCTGTACCATATACATGTACAGCTTGATAATTCCATGTCGGGACATTTTCCTCTTCATACCAAGAAGAAGAGATATAAGCGTGTGCTCCTTGAAACATAACCAATACATCTTCACAGGTTTCGAATGTTCTCCATTGAGGGTTCCCATAAGCAATATGCCCCGTTATATAGTAAGTATCTCCTTCTTTCATTAACTGCAATGGCAAATGAGTGGCAATTGGTTTCCCTTGTTCTGTTGTGACAATCGTGCCAAAAGAGTTTTTTTGAACAAAATCCCAAATTTCATCAACATTTGTGACCTTAAAATATTTTGGAATATACATAATAATCCACCTTTCAAAAAAGTTATATGAGTGTTTTAGTCATTATAAAGTCCAGTTGTTCTTCATCACCCATATAAAAAGAGTGGGCTCCAGTTTGAACAAACCCCATTTTCTTATAAAAAGCAATAGCATTTTCATTTTTTTCCCATACGCCTAGCCAGATTTTCTTTTTATTACGTTCCAGCGCAATTTCCATAGCTTTATTTAGCAGATATTTACCAAGCCCATGTTTTTGAAATTTGTTCTTTATATAAATCCTCTCGATTTCAAGTGATTTATCACCCATTTCTTCTGACTGAGCATCATTGGTATTGACCTTTAAATATCCAGCGACTTCATTATGAAAATAAACAAAAAAGAATTGCGAAGAAATAGTGGATAATTCGTTTTCTAATTGTTTTAAGTTAAATGCCCTTTCCAAATAGGCATTCATATTTTCGGGTGTATTCTGATGCTTAAATGTCTCATTAAATGTTTCATAACTCACTTCTTGAAGTTTGCGTGAATCTTCAAGGGTACACTTTTTTATATGTATCGTCATTTAAATTTGCCGCTCCTTTATATAATCAATAATTTCTCTTATTTCCCTTTTTTACTAATTCCCAGTCTTTTTCTATATTTTTTCTTACTCTTTGAAGAAGATTTATAATGGTTTCTACTTCTCTTTCGGAAAATACCCCTAATGCAACGATATTGGAATAATCGTTTTCTCTTTTTATAAAAGGATAAACCTTTTTCCCTTTCTCTGATGGAAAGAGTTTTTTAATTTTTTTGTTATGTTTATCTTCTTTCTTTTCAATAAAGCCATTAACTTCAAGTTTTTTTATAGCACGAGCTGCTGTGGTTCGATCTACTTTTATCATCTCAGCTAACTTTTCTTGAATAATTCCTGGGTTTTCACATATTCGCACAAGGTACAAATACTGCCCTTTTGTAAGGTCATATTCTTTAAATTCTATATTACTTATAGAATCTAATGCCCTTGCTATCATTCCAATTTCACGAAGAATTTCCTTCATAATTAACTCCTTAATACATTTTTTTGTTGCAAATGCAATAAAAATGACCTATATTAAATTTAACCTAACTTTGTTGCATTTGCAACAAAAAAATAATGATAAAGATGTCAAGAAACGTGAAATATGTTTTTTAAGTATTAGGAATTTTAATATTAACCCTTGGTATTGTTTCAGTATACAATCAGACCGTTGAACTACACCTTTTGATGCACTTTTTAGTAGTGCTGTCCTTAAATGTGGGGCTTACTGTGGGAAGTTGGGAAATAATAAAAGCTTTAATATTGATATGTTGTCATTCATTTTTAAAAAGACAAAGACCAGAAGTTTTGGGGTTGTTAACAGCATTTATAAACGGTATTGGTATATTGATATGTGGCTTATTTTATTGCACAACTTGATAACACTTGAACTATGGTACAGCAAAGTTTTACTGAAAAAGTATTAGTCCGCATATTAACACACTCGAGTACATCACCAAATTATGATAATGAAAAACCATTCAATATATTTTCCTTGTTCAACTATTTAAAAGTAATAAATATTTATACTCACCTTTGTTATTCTAAAAATAAATATGAGGAACCAACTTGTATAAAATATTCTTATATACTTGCATATTTTCATTAACTTTTTTTATAATCTTGGTGTCTGTAGGACCTCTAAAGATAAAAACTGTTCTATTGATTATTTGTCTTACTATTTTAGTACCATAAATAAGGAAAAAGCTTTATAAAAGTCACTTGTAATAAGAAAAAGTAAAGTAGCTCTCTACTCTTCATTGGCCTTTACATTTTTGTGGCTCTGTCTTGAGGCAACAGATCCTAATATTGATTTTGTTGGCTTATATTTTATATTTTTATCAAGTTTGCTAGGTAATTTTATTTAAGGAATACCTGTATCATTATTTTCTGATTTCATAACAACAAAACTAAAATCTCCCCGTTTCTACGTTTCTGGTATATTACATATTGGAATCGGTTTGCTTACTTACTTTATTGGATTTGGTATATTTATGGTTTTCGCTACTCTCTGTTCATTAATATTTTTTCTTATAGATGGATTTTTAAGAAAAAGAGAGTATTACACTTGAACTAATTTATAGTACGCAAAATGTGTCAAATTAGACATAAAAGAAGCCTTACTTCTTTCGATTTAAAGCTACTCTTTAGGTTAAGTACATTCATTCATAATCTTGCTTTATTTGATAAAGGCTACTATTAAGTGTTATTTTGGTTTTGATTTAAAAAAGAAACCCTGCTAGGCAGAAGCTCCTTTTCTATTTCAATTAAATTATAAATAAAGCCAATCACTAACAATTTTAAAATAACATTCATCTTTTTCTTAGTCCTATTTTTAACAGTATCCCTACGACAACTCTAGGAATTACACATAACATTGGAACCAGACTGTTCCTAATGTTAAGCTAAATAATTGTACTCTCGCAGAATACATAAATCCCACAGTAACTAAGAATGCTGAAAGAACAAATGATAAGAAGGAATAATACTCTTTATTCCCACCTGCATCCTTGTATGCATCCCACATTGCAAAAAAGTACAGACAAGGATAAAACATAAACCAGCGATATTAAGTATGGTCAATGGCTTTTACTATTACAGTAATTAAACCCTAATGAATATGAAAAAAACTATTCAGAAGCTAATTTTGCTCTATTTGCTGCTTTTGGTGCTTGTTCAAACCAGCCTTTCTCAATCATAATTTTTGCTGCATCTTGAACAAAAGCTGCATTTTTCATAAGGGCATTCATATAGATTAGCCCAATATCATGCCTTCCATTTACAGCCATTGCATTTCCAAAGGTTCTAATTTTCATTGTAAACATATCCATCTTATGAAATAGCATTATCTTATCAGAAAAAGGTGAAAAAGTAGATGTTGTAATTAAATCGTCATGAAAAGATGGTGTAGGCAAATTTTCATCATGTAGCTTTTTTATATAGTTTTCAGTATTTTTTGTTGTAATGTCTTTTCCTCTTTCAAACAATTTCCGAATCTTTTCATCCTTTACTACTTGGGAAAACGCCATAATTAGTGCCTTACTCGTTGCATTATTTTCAATTGCATCATAAAGATGGGCGATTTCTAATCCGTGCAGTGGTCGTACATGACCAAAGAAACCATTTAAAAAATCCTGATGAACAAATTCCACCTTTTCAGGAACTGGAATTAATGGTGGCTTGTTGATAAGCCCTTTATTCATTAATATTTCTTTGATTTGCTCCATTAAATCCATAGTAGAATTCAAACAATATCTAAAAAATTCTTTTACATCCTTTCTAAATAAAAGAGGTAATCCAACACTATAAATACTCCCGCCCGCTTTTGCAGTATATTTTAGATAATGGACATAGAATTCATCTTGGAATAAACGAGGAGCACCTAAATTTACATCTTCTTGTGAAAACCCATTGGGAATAGGGAAATTTTCTTTGGTAAAAATTTCGGTAGTTATTTTCAAGAATTCTTCGCTTAATTTTAATGAATTTTCTAATAAAGTTTTAATATCCATATCCTCAACGTGTTGGAGATAATAGCTTAAAATGCATTTTGCCATACTGTTTCCCATGTATGTTGCCCAAAGTTTACCCATTTCTGCGGATGTTAATTTTTCTGTAGTGTTAGTTTTATTGGAGCCTAATTTAATCGGTTTAATTGTTTGCATGGTAACTTCCTTCATTTTATTTTTTGCTTAGTATTTTCCTCTTTCGAAATTTACATTCTGAATTTAAACTTTCCAAAAAAAGATTAAATTGTCCTCATGATTAATTTAATTAGAGAACATGCAAAAAAGTGGGATTAATAAAAATAATAAAGGGGAAAAAGAGCATCCTATATGTTCTTTTTTCCCTTTTATTAAACTTCCTTATTAAAGCAAAGCACGCTATTGTAAAAAAACAATGCATATTATCTTAAATATATATAAGTCAGCAATTTAGAATACTTTTACCATCCTTGGCCAAAACTTAACTTCTTGTAATAATAACTTAGCCAATGCGGGATAATACTTAGTGCTTAAAATACACGAAAAGGAGGATAAAATGGAAAAACAAAACATTTTATTTAACCTCGACGATACATTATCATACTGTAATAGATATTTTAACCAAGTGATAGATGAGTTCGCTGACCAAATGATCACATGGTTTGACTCCATAACAAAGGAAGAAATAAAACAGAAACAACTTCAAATTGATGTTGAAGCGATTAGTCAACACGGTCTAGTATCAGAACGGTTTCCAGAGTCATTTGTAGGATCTTATAAATACTTTTGCGACTTAACAGGAAAGGAAATGAAAAAAGACGAAATCCAATATTTAAGAGAGTTGGGGTTTAAGGTATTCGAAATTCCCGTTGAACCAATTCCATATATGAATGAAACACTGCAACGTTTAAAAGAAGAGGGACATGAATTATATTTACACACAGGGGGAGATGAAGCTAATCAACGAAAGAAAATTGCCCAGTTAGAACTCACTACATATTTTGAACATCGTATTTTCATTTCGGAACATAAAGATACGACAGCTCTTTCGGATATATTAAAAACAATTAATGCCGACCCTAAAGTAACATGGATGGTTGGAAATTCATTAAGAACTGATATTGTGCCAGCACTTGAAATGAATATCCATGCCATATATATTCCAGCTGAAAATGAATGGCAATATAACCTTGTTAAAGTTAACGTTGAGCATAGTAGTGCTTTTTTGACAATAAATTCACTTCAAGAAGTACCTGATGTCATTTATAAACATACCCAGGAGCAAATAATGTCAACTTATAGATAGTACATTAAATCTCTGTATTAAAAAAAGATAACGATATAAATGGACCTTTTAGTGCCAATATTTTTGGCGCTTTTTTAATGAATAGTTTTAAATGTAGCTTTTCATCAATACCATTTTTTGAAAATCCAACGAAAAATATAAAAATATTTGTCGAATGAAAATCGTTGATATTCACTTTAATACATCCCATAATTTACCTTAAAGAAGTATATTACATACATGTTTAAGGAGTTAATATGAATCAAAAATCAGATGAAATTATACTAGATAAAGAGTGGGAAGAATTGATACTATCTGCTTTAGAGATAGGCATAACAATTGAGGAAATAAGAGATTTCTTCAATAAATATCCTAGCCCTAAATAAGGGTTTTTTATTTTGTTTCACTTTTATAGCGAACTGTGTCAAACATTACTTCACTTTATAAAAAAACATTCTTAATTTTTGTGCCAATTTTACTAGAGGCTAGATAATACATTTATTTGACCTCTTGGGCATAAATATTTGTTTCCCTACGTCGCTTTTTGTGTCAAATGCGACACATTAAAAAGATCACTTCTTATTGAAGTAAAGCACCATTACGTATTATAAGGTCAGCCAGAAATTTTTTTTAGTTGACCATTTTTAGTTGAATAAGAAAATCCAACGCTATCTGGTTAGTGCAAGATAATTTACATTGCTTTTGGGTTAATACGCAACTTCTTACTTATCCAAGAAATAATGATTCCTATTAAAATTAAAAAAGATAAAATACAAACAATACTAATGACTGGTTGGTATTTAAACGCATAAAAGTATTTATCAATTTCATAAATTTGTTGAGGTTTTATGGAATTTTCAGGAGTAAAAACGATATGTTCTTTCCAGTCTTCTTCAATCATCATGTACGAACCTGTCCAAGAAGTTGAAAAAAAACTGAATACACATACAGGCAGTAGCAAGATAAAAACAATTAATCTTTTCAAACTTTACTCACTCCTCACTATACATCTCATTTAGACGCATTAAAGCCTCTTGCTGATCAAATGAACTAAACCATCTATATTGCTGTTCATCAATAATCCGATAATGCTTGCTAACTAAATTTTGTTGCAAACGAAAACTTCCTTTTTTATCAATTTCTTTCCACCAGATTCTACCTCCCATTGTCTTATCCTTTGGTTTATCTATCCCATTGTGAGCAATAGTCTCAATAACTTCGAGAGGTTCATCTCCTAAAACCGATTGTAAAACCTCACTGTCTCTAAATAAGGAACATAAGACTACTGAATTTGACCAACCTGCTAACATTCTTCCCTTTTCTATCTGAACAAGAGTTTTTTTTGAAATTCCTAAGATATCAGCCATCTTTTCTTGAGAATACCTTTTTTCTAATCGAATTAATCGTATTTTTGCCGATATAATGTCTATCACTTTCTCTTTATTGATAAAAACACCCCATCATTTACCATTTGACTTATTTAGTGTAATTTTACACCTTTATGGAAATTTCAACAAGAATTTTTTTCCAAATAAAAATACAACCATTTAGGTTGTATTCTAATTACTCAATATCATTACTTTCTTAAACTTTTGCTGCCTGTTACTTGAATAAGAAAAAAGCGACCATCTTTTTTGAAGAATCGCCACCGTTTGTTGAAGAACAAAGCAACAAAACGTCACTAAATTATTTCGTTTCTATACATTACCTTATTTACATGATGCCTTACGGTTTGATGACCGGGTTTCGTACCTTTACCAATAGCTAAAAGCATTACATCTAAATACCTTTCAGAAATATTTAAGATTTCTTTTAATTTCTTAGAATCATAGCCTGACATCGTAATTGTTTCAAAACCTGCTTCATTTGCTAACAAAATTAATGACATTGACGCAAGACTTACATCTCTAGTTAATTCTAGCTTTAGATCTTCATTGGATTTATTTTCATAATAATTAATTGCAGCATTCGCTAGATAATCTCTTAGTGATTCATCAAAAAATCCCGCTTGAAACCCTTCTTCATGTATCTCAATAATATTCTTTTTATCAAATGCTTGAAAATCCCCCAACATCACAATTAACGTTGATGCTTCTACCACTTGTTGTTGATTAAAAGCGATAGGGAGCAATAAATTTCTTAAGTCTGGATCATCAATTATTAAATAACGAGTTGCTTGAATATTATTACCATTAGGTGACTTACTTGCACTTTCAATTAATGAGGTTAGAATTTCTGAACTTATTTTATAACTAGAATCATAATGTCTAACTGAACGTCTTTTTTCCAACAAATTTTTTACACTCATTTTATCAACTCCGAAATTTTTATTTATTGCTCCTTTCATTATAGTAAGTAATAATAAATGAGAAAATAACGCACAAAAATGTGGGTTAGCCACTTTAAGGTGCCTATTGGGAGGGATTGATCATGGTTACGTATAATACAGGAATCAATATTTTTATGAATATTGCAGGTGGAAAATGGAAATGTTTAATCCTTTTTTACTTGAGTCAAAAATCAGTAAGAACAAAAGAGTTTTACGAATTAATACCTGGAATTACACAAAAAGTCTTAACAGATCAATTGAAACAGTTAGAAAGAGATGGACTTGTTCGAAGAGAAGTATTTAATGAGGTTCCACCAAAAGTAGAATATAGCTTAACAGAGCTAGGAAGATCGTTTGTTCCAGTATTAAACACAATGTGTGAATGGGGTAATAAGTATGCAAGGATAAAAGGCATAGATAAAGATCGACAGATACAGTGTGAATATGAGTAACCCTATAACTTCCCTCTTATGATTTTGTGGAAAATAATATAAATGACTTATTTTACAGGTATCCAACATGTATATCATATACAAAGCTAGTAAACTATTAACTCTTACAAAAAGTACACGTTGTGAAACCTAGTATCGCTCTAAGAGCTTCGCAATGGCCATTTTTATCGTTGATGTTGATGCACGTTTTTGTCTATCTTTGATCAAGTAATATTTTGGCTTCTTATGAAGCCTGGCAGTTACATATGTTTGGTGGCTTCTTCGCTTTTGACCACCTTCTATCATTTTCGTTAATGTTAGGTCACCAAACTCCCCTAAAGATAATTAACATTTTTGTTCTCTCGAATCTTGAAGAGGGAGTCTTACTGCCCGTTGAGAATGGGATAAATGCTAAAAGCAGTGTGATTTCAATTGTGAAATCCACTGCTTTTATATTTGTTTTTCTATACTTTTTCTTATGAGGGTGTCCACTGTCAAAGACTTGTGACAGTCACCCACAACTCGATATTCTTTCTCTCCTCATTCAGTCAAATGTAATGTGAAGTTCAGATAACGATCTAAATCCAATCAGTTTTCTCCATTGCAAGTCAGATGCAGCTAATTGAAGGTTGTCTTTCCAAGCTAGTAGTGATTTAATCGCAATTTGAGCTTCTAGTCGTGCGAGTGGGGCCCCTAAACAAAAATGTGAGCCATATCCAAATGCAAGATGGGGATTCGGGTCCCTCATTATGTCAAATAAATGGGCATCTTGAAATTTATTTGGATCACGATTTGCAGCACCCAGCAGAATATATACTTGATTACCTTTTTTAATCGTTGTTTGATTGATCTTTATATCCTCCGAAGCAATCCGAGCAGTCATTTGTGTTGGACTTTCAAAGCGTAGAAACTCCTCAACCGCCCCTTCAATCAGAAAGGATTTTTCCTTTAGCTCCATTAATTGCTGTGGATGATTCAATAAGGTAAGGATTGAATTGCTAATAAGATTAACGGTTGTCTCATGACCAGCAATTACAAGTAAAATGCAAGTTGCGATTACTTCCTCGTCAGTTAACCTATCCCCAATCTGTTCCGCTTTTATTAACAAGCTGATAAGATCTTCTTCAGGGCTGTTTTTCCGTTTTTTAATCAGTCCTTTAAAATAGTCCCTTAAGATGATTGTCATTTCATTTCCATTGTCTAACGTCGTTCTCGAACGAGTAAAATCAATGGTTTGAATTAAGTCTGCCGACCATTTTTTAAATTGATATCGCTCTTCTTGTGGCACTCCTATTATTTTCGCAATAATGAGACTAGCTAAAGGAAACGCGAAGTCTGAAACGACATCCATTGATTTCTTATGTTGAAACTGGTGAAGCAAATCATTTACTGTTTCGTGGATAAAAGGTCGTAGATACTCTACCATTCTCGGTGTAAATACGTTACTAACCATGAAACGTAATCGCTTATGGTCGGGCTGATTTTTAAAAAGCATCATGTCATGTTGTATGTTTTTTAGGCACTCATATTTTTTTGATGTCTGTGGTAACGGGATGCGATTTTGAAATCGAGTATCTTTAAGAATCGTTATTGCCTCATCATATCCAGTTACGTACCAGCCTGGATTTTTCACCAAATTCCCCCAACAAATCGAGTGTATGGATCGAAGCTCTTCATAAAATGGATAAGGGTTTTGAAAAAACTCAGTAGATATAAGTGAATGCGAAATGGTTTGATTGACATCTGTTTTCATGTCATCCTCCTTTAAATGATCAAGATGGTTGTACAGGGATGGATACCTCACATCTTTGTACAACCATTCTTTTTTTATCCCGTATTAACGAGCAGTAAAATCCCCATTTCCAAGCTAGAGTAGGACATGAAGCGCAGGTGGGCGATAACTTGCCCGTAAATGTCCGATAAGTCTCGCATTATTTATCTGCTGCTAATAGAGCTTTCATTTCATCTACTGATTCAATCTCAAAACCTAAGTCACGTAACATTTTATAATCATCACTTTCTTCTTGCCCAGCTGTTGTTAAATAATCACCAACGAAAACCGAATTGGCTGCGTAAAGCCCTAACGGCTGTAAGGAACGAAGGTTGACTTCGCGTCCACCGGAGATGCGAATTTCCTTCGTAGGATTAATAAAGCGGAATAATGCTAGCACTTTTAAGCAATAAAGTGGGTTTAATTCTTTCACTCCTTGTAGTGGCGTACCGTCAATGGCATGTAAAAAATTAACTGGAATGGAATCCGCGTCAAGAGCTTTTAGGCTGTTAGCCATATCTACTACATCCTGCTTCGTTTCCTTCATGCCGACAATTACACCTGAACATGGTGACATACCTGATTCTTTTACCATCTCAACTGTATTCACGCGATCATCATACGTATGTGATGTCGTAATGTTGGCATGGTTGCTTGCTGATGTATTGATATTATGATTGTAACGGTCTACCCCTGCTTCTTTTAAACGCTTTGCTTGTTCTGGCTTCAACAGTCCAAGACAAGCACAGATTTTTAAACCGTATGAATCTTTTATTTCCTTTACTGCTTCAACAACATGATCAATCTCTTTATTTGACGGCCCTCTGCCGCTTGCTACAATACAGTATGTTCCTACATTTAAATCATGGGCACGCTTTGCTCCTTCAAGGATGGTATCCTTATTGACCATTCGATATGATTTAATTGGAGCTGTTGAAATAGATGATTGCGAGCAATAGCCACAGTTTTCCGGACAAAGTCCAGATTTTGCATTCATGATCATATTGAGCTTTACTTTTTTGCCATAATATCTCTTTCTAATTTGGAATGCCCCATGCATGAGTAATAACACATCATCATCTGGACACTCTAAAATGGAAAGTGCCTCCTCATTTGTTACTTCCTTGCCCTCTAATACTTGTTCTGCTAGCTCCATCCATTTATTCATGATCTAATCCCCATTTCGTTAAGTAATAATGGCACATCTATGTGCTCTCTTACGATCTTTTGTATGTTTTCTATCGTTACTTCTTTCAGTTTTGGCGTTATTCCTAAAATAGGTACACCACATAATTCTTCAATTAATGCTGGGTTTGTTTTTTCTGCAAGATCTGGATGATCACTTATCCCATTGATCAAGACCCCAGCAACAGGTAGACCGAGACTTTTTGCGTATTGGACGGTTAGAAAAAGATGGTTGACTGTTCCAAGATTCGGCCGCGCTACGATCACAAGTGGCAGCTGCATCGCTTTTATTAAGTCACTAACTAAGAATCGTTCACCGAGTGGGACTGAAATACCGCCTGCCCCTTCTACGATAAAAAATTCGTGTTTTCTTCTGATCTTTTCCCAATGACTTATTACCTCTTCTAGCGTTACATACTTCCCCTCAAGCTTTCCTGCAACATACGGTGCAAGTGGCTCTTTAAATGCAAAGGGAGTAATCTCTTCATACGATAAAGATGTTTTGGACAGCTGTTTTAGCAAGCTTGTATCACTTGCAGGATCTTCACGAGAAATACCGCTTAACAATGGCTTAAACACGCCAACATCGATCCCTTTCTCTTTTAATACCGCTGCAAGCCCACTAGAAATAATGGTTTTTCCCACATTTGTATCTGTTCCTGTAACAAAAATACCATTCATCATTTGATGTTCAGCTCTTTTCCGATGAATTGAAAACACTCTAACAAATAATCGATATCTTTTGTAGAATGATCAGAGGTGACAGTCAGCCGGATACGACTTTCACCCTCCGGTACAGTTGGCGGTCTGATTGCAGGTGCATAGATCCCCTTTTCCTGCAGCTTTTCTGCAAAAAGGACTGCCTCATTCGGATCTCCGATGATCACTGGAATAATCGGGGTAATATCACCCTTTACGAGATAACCCATTTCTACTAAACTTGTTTTTATTTTTTTCACATTAGAAAATAACTGCTGGCGCTTTTCATGACTTTCTTCGATGACTTCCAATGCAACATAGGAAGCAGCACAAATTGCTGGCGGCATAGCGGTTTGAAAAATAAACGTTCGCGCATGGTTTAGCAAATAATTAATTAAAACGTGCGAGCCAGCAACAAAACCGCCTTCTGTACCAATTGCTTTACTAAGCGTTCCAATTACTACATCAGGACGAACACCGAAATAGTCACTTGTACCCCGTCCATTCTTCCCCAAAACACCTGTTGCGTGAGCATCATCCACAATCGTGTAGGAGTGATATCGTTTGGCAAGTGAGATTATCTGATCAAGAGGAGCAATCGTCCCATCCATACTAAAAACGCCATCTGATACGATAAAACGCCTTTTATATGAGGCTGTTTCGGTCAATTTCTTTTCAAGATCATCCATATCAATATGGTTATAAACAACTGTCTTCGCTTTTGATAGTCGGCATCCATCGATAATACTCGCGTGGTTTAATCGATCACTTAAAATGACATCATCTTTTTCAGGCAATGTTGATAACACACCGACATTTGCTAAATAGCCGCTTGAAAAAAGAAGAGCTCCCTCCGTTTGCTTAAAACAGGCGATTTTCTCCTCAAGCTTGTGATGCCAATCAGTATTACCAGTCGTTAATCTCGAGCCGCTGCTTCCTAATCCAAATTCATGGAGGATCGTTTCAGCGGCAGTTACCAAACGTTGATCGTTCGCCAACCCTAGATAATTATTAGATGAAAAGACAAGCTGTCCTTTGCCATCGATCAACATATTAGGACGAGGTGCCGTATTCATCGTTCGCAGTTTGCGATACAAGCCAGCCTCTTTTGTCTTGATTAGATGTTGATGTAACCATTCATCAAGCTCTGACATTTGTTACTCCGCTCGTGACCTCGATAATCGCTTCCTTCATAATCGCAACCATTGCATACAGCTCTTCCATTGTGCTGGCATGTGGCGGCATAAAGACAATCACATCACCCAGTGGTCTTGTTAACATACCGAGATCTCTCATTTTCAACGTAACGTGATAGCCAATCCGTTTTTCTGCAGGATAAGGCTCCTTTGTTTCTTTTGAGGAAACGAGCTCAACTCCACACATAAAACCAATCTGTCTGATATCGCCTACAGCCGGAAGCGATTGAAGCTCCCCGAGGAGTAATTGAAGATACTCTGACTTTTTAGCTACCTCTTCTACAATGTTTTCCGCTTCAAATAAACGTAAATTTTCAAGCGCAACAGCACATCCAAGCTGGTTTCCTGTATAAGAATGTCCATGAAATAACGTTTTTCGTTTTTGATAATCATCATAAAATGCTGTGTAAATCGCCTCTGTTGTTAAGGTAGCCGCAATCGGCAAATAGCCTCCGGTAATCCCTTTTCCAACAGCCATTAAATCAGGCTGAACATCTTCGTGTTCACAAGCAAACATTTTCCCTGTACGGCCAAAGCCGGTTGCTACTTCATCCACAATCATTAATACATCATATTTTGTACAAAGTGCCCGTACTCCTGACAAAAATCCCTCTGGCATGACAATCATGCCACCTGCCCCCTGTATCATTGATTCGATCGTCAGTGCCGCGATCTGATGGTGATGTTCCATCAGCAGCTGTTCAAGTATATGCAAGCATTCATCCCGGCACTGTACGGGGTCGCCGCTATTAGAGTGGTAGACATCCGGTATCGGTACTTTAAAGCCCTCAAACATTAACGGTCCGTACACTTGATGATAAAGATCAATCGAACCAACACTTACGGCGCCAATCGTATCACCATGATAGCCATTTTGCATGGCAATAAATTTTTGCTTCTCTGGTTTATCGATATTTTTCCAATATTGAAACGCCATTTTCAGAGCTATTTCCATCGCTTCTGCACCACTATCTGAATAAAAAACACGCGATAGCTTTTCGGGACTTAGTTCGATTAGTTTTTCAGCAAGCTCTGTTGCTGGAACATTTGTCATCCCTAACAAGGTCGAATGGGCAATGAGATCTAGTTGCTTCTTAATCGCTTCATCCAATTCCTTTTTTCTATGCCCGTGGACATTAAGCCAAAGGGCAGAAAATCCATCATAATATTCCTTACCATTTATGTCTTTCACTTTTATGCCATTGCCACTTTCGATGATCAAAGGATTTTCGTCATAATCCTTCATTTGTGTGAATGGCAACCAAAGATACTTTTTACTTTTTTCTATTAACTCGTGCGTCATTTCCTTCCTCCCATTGAACGAATAGTGGCTCATTTTCTAAGTAGTTTATGTATGAATCAAGATCACTCGCGCCATTTACAAAGAAGATTCGACATCCATGTTCATCACCATATGTTTTAAGCTTCGTAATCCGCTGATAGCCTAACTCTTTACTTGCAACATAACCTGTTATATATTCAGGATCATCTGACCAGCATAATTCTGCCACAGTTGCAGGGTGCCTATTAACCTTTGTTGCAAGAACAAGAGCCTCCTTCACCCGTTGACTTACAAGCATATTGTTGTAGGTAGCCCATTTTTCATAATTCGTGGTTAACCAGTCCATCCTGGAAACCCGAACTCCTTTATCGCTGCGATCATCCACGCGTTTACCTGAGTGAATATCAAACAAAATCGCCCCTCTAAGACCGGAACATTCTTTCATTTGCTGGTAGGCTTTCTCGATGCACACGATCGGAACCCCTGCTTGTTCTAAAAGATTCCTAGCTATTAATTGCCCTTCCTCTACCGATTCCACTTCAATGGTTCCAACTTGTAATGGCTTGCATTTCGTAATCGGTTTATCAATTAATTCAATCTGAATCTGCATAAAATCAGGATTTCCTCTTGAATGAGTTAACGCTTTGTCTAACAGGACATTTACGGCATCTTTCAAATGACTATAAGTTGAAATTTGTTCACCGCCAGAAATATGCTTTCCACCATCTTCATGTGCTCCATTCTTGGAAGCTCTCATTCTAACACTAAAAAGATTTTCCTCGATCAAACTCGGGTAACCTCCTTCTCTCGGAATCTTATTGCATTCTCAAAACTTCATTTCATTTGTTCTCATGTATAATTTGCACTCTCACGTTTTAATTGTTAACCTAAACTAATAAAAGGTTAACAATTTAAATAGTAAAATCCATAACATAATTTGTCAATGTTATTTCTCTTTTAACATTTCGGTCTATTATTCAATGTTTTGCTGCGGTCACCTTGTATTTGCATAAAAAGACAGCCTCTGATTAAGCCGTCCTCTTTTGGAGTAAAGTGGTATGGTAGGAAATTTCAGTGGCTGGATTCACGTATTCCTTTTAAGGTTATCGTTCATTTTGATTTAGATGTACTGGACTTAAGGGATTTCGTTCTCTTTTAATAGCTAATCCTGATACTTACGATAAAATGGTTGGGAAAGTCCCAAAGGGCTCTAGCATCGAAACGATAATACGGGTCCTTCAAGATTTAGCAAAAGCACATGATGTTGTAGGATTAGGTATTACAGAACATTTTCCATGGGATGCTTATGCCTTACAAAATATGTTGCAGCCACTTCCATTAATAGGAGATTTCAATAAAGATGACAAACCTCCTTTTAACTGGATTTTCTAAAAAGAAAGGAAATTTTCCTTTTTATAAAAAAAAAAGACATCATTGCGATTTAGTGTGATGTCTTTTTACTTTTTTCATTAATCATTAAATAAACAAAATTACTGCTTCGTTATTCCACAAATGCTGCCCGCTCGTATTATATGGTCAGCCAGATATTTCTGTTGACCATTTTTTATATGGTTTATTATAACAGTAGCCTAGGTAGAACGTACCTGCACGTGGGGCTTGACCCCGTCAATTATACCGTTCGCCCCCTACTTGTAGAAACATGATTGAGGCTGGTTGGGACGTAGATCTCGTATAACAAGTGAAGGTGTGACACTCATGGAGGAATTAGGGGTTACTGACAAATTACTAGATTAGGAGGAGATTTAGAATGAATCCAGTCGTAGGTCTGGATATATCTAAAGAAAAAAGTCAAGTTCAAGCATTTCTAGATAAAGGTAAGCCATATCGTAAGAGCTTTAAAGTAGGTCATACTCTTGAGGGACTTAGTTCACTTGTATCGTTTCTTGAGGATGAAATGCAAGTTTCTGGGAAGAAACCTTCAGTAATATTAGAAGCCACTGGGCATTATCAAACTCCAGTCGTTCAATACTTGGAAGAACGAGGATATATATTGATTTCATATAAGGCAAGAGGATCAAGTTTAAGAAAAGTAAAAACAGATCCTCCTGCATTTGATACGGCAGCTCCCCTGTTCATCCGTGATCCAGTTCATGGCTGCTTAAACAATGGGATATTTAATTCCAAGTATATTGCATATTCTTAAACTACCGCTTAACTATGTAGCACCAATATGACTTTTGAGTACATGGTTCAACGAAAGTGGTAGTTGAAATATGGATATGAAATATAAACGATATGTGTGTATTATTCTTTTAAGCGGTTTTAACTATTTCCTTTTTATTTTAAAGCATTGTCAACGAATGTATTATCAATAACTTTAGAAATGTCGATTTTTTTGTCTATAACTCCTTCTTCATATAAAAAATCTGCCTGCTCTTGCTGTGCTTTGGCAAATTCATCAGTTGTAGGTGAGAGAATTGATTCTGTTTTTTCATTTACTTCGAGAATAATTTTCTCATCTACACCTTGTACTTCTGCCAATTCTTTTGATATCGTTTCAATATTTTCATCATATTCTTTACGCGCATCCTCATATGCCTTTAAAAATAGTTCCGTATATTCTGGATGCTCCTCTGTAAATCCTGTTCTGGAAATGAGGAATCCAGGTGATAATAAATTGATATCTTCTGAAGTAAGAATAGGTACTGCTCCTAATTGATGAATCGCTGTTGTCAAGTAAGGTTCCCATATCGCCCATACATCAACAGATCCATTCTCAAAGGCTGCACGCGCTTCATCTGGCTGTAACGGTACAATTTCAATGTCTTTAGCTGAAAGCCCGTTTTTATCAAGTGCAGCGAATAAGAAATTGGAAGAACCACTTCCCGGTGCGACAGCGACCTTTTTACCCTTTATATCTTCTATACTTTTAAATGTTGCATCTTTTCTCGCTAAAATTGCGTAATTTTTTCTCCCATCACTCGTTACCCCAATAGCACGGAAGTCGATACCTCCAGCTTGGCCAGCAATTAGTGGCGTTCCCCCAGTAGCACCAAAATCAAGCCTTCCTGATGCAATGGCTTCAAAATGCGGTGGTCCACTTGTAAATTCAGCCCATTTTATTTCAACAATTTCATTCTCAAATGCTTTCTCAAAGATTTTTTCGTTTCTTGCATAATTCAGTACACCTACTTTTCCTTGAACGCCTATGTTAATGATGGTTTTTTCTTGTGACTCTCCTCCACTGCTCGTTACCTGGCCAGCACCGCATGCACTTAATATAGATAAAACGGCTAGTAAAAAGATAAGAAAAACCTTGTTCTTCCAATTTTTATGGATTGTTTTCATTTTTCATCCAACCTCGCTTTATTTTAAAGTTAAATAGACATAAACTGATTGTCTGGTATAGCAAGACCGTAATGTTCCCTCAATGTATTTCCAGTATATTCTGTTCTAAACAAACCTCTTTTCTGTAATTCTGGTATAACTAGACGAATAAATAGATCAAAGTCAGGATTCATTATTTGAGGCATAATATTAAACCCATCAGCAGCTCCATTTAGAAACCAGTACTCTAGTTCATCTGCAATTTTTTGCGGGGTGCCAACAATCGTGTAATGACCTCTTCCTCCCGCAAGTCGGATTAACAGTTGCTTGAGTGTAAGATTTTCTCTTTGCGCCAATTCAATGATTAATTCGGTGCGACTTTTATGACCTTGAATTTCTTCAATAACAGGTAGCTCTGGTAATGGCTCATCCAATTTAGCAGAGGTTAAATCTGTTCCAATCCGATTAGATAATTGCATCAGGCTATGATCAAAATTCATTAATTCCTGTAATTTAGATTCTGTTTCAATTACTTCCTCTTTGGTTTCTCCGATAATCGGACAAATACCAGGTAATATTTTGACTTGATCAGGATTCCTTCCATTTTTCTTTACTCTCTCTTTTACTTTGTTGTAGAATGCTTTAGCATCTGCAAACGTTTGCTGGGCCGTAAAAATCGCTTCAGCGTATGTTGCTGCAAATTCCTTCCCATTCTCTGAGGTTCCTGCTTGAACAAGAACAGGCCTTTTTTGAGGTGAACTAGATATGTTTAAAGGTCCGCGAACTTTAAAAAACTCCCCTTTATGATTGATTTCATGCACTTTTCGGCTATCTGCAAAAATCCCGGATTCTTTATTTAATATGACTGCATCATCTTCCCAGCTATCCCAAAGCTTAATGCTCACATCTAAAAATTCCTTCGCCCTTTTATATCGAAGGGCATGATCTGGAATCTTATCAAGGTTGAAATTTTGTGCTTCACTATCAGTGCCTGAAGTGATAATATTCCAGCCTGCACGTCCATTGCTCAAGAAATCCAATGATGAAAATCTTCTAGCAACATTGTAGGGTTCATTAAAACTTGTTGAAACCGTTCCGATTAATCCGATTTTTTCGGTCACAACCGCCAAAGCTGATAATAAAGTTGTTGGCTCAAAAGGAGTTAGCGCACCATATTTAACTGATTTTGATGATGTTGAGGTACGATCCGCTAAAAAAATGGAATCCATTTTTGCTTGTTCAGCTTTTTTGACTAATTCCTTATAATACGTAAAGTTAAATAAATGTTCTGTTGGAGCATCGGGATAACGCCAGGATGCTTCATGATGTCCCATACTGGCTAAAAATAAATTAAGATGCATTTTCCTATCATGGTTATTCATTTAGGTATCCCCCATTTATTTATAAATTTTTTTATTAAATTAGCACACGTTCACTTATGCAACGATTACAGCTATCCTTTAAAATTTTCACGCCACTTTAATAATCTTTTTTCAAAATACCGAATAAGCGAATCTGTGAGTTTTCCAAATAGAGCGAAAATAATGATTCCAACAAAAATAACAGAAGTTTGTGAGAAAGTTCTTGCATCGACAATCATGTACCCAATTCCTTCACTTGACCCCATCAGCTCTGCTCCCACTAGGGCTACCCATGATGCACCTAAAGATAATCGAATTCCCAACAGAATATTCGGCATTGCTGATGGAATTATAAGCTTCGTTATTTGTTTCCATTTACTAAATTCAAGAACTTTTGCAACATCTAATAGCTTAGAATCTACTCCTCTGATACCTAAGAATGTATTGACGTAAATAGGAAAGAAAGATGCCTTAGCAATTAGAAGCGTTTTTGAAAACTCACCAAAGCCAAACCATAAAATAAATAAAGGGAGGACAGCCAAAGTCGGTATCGTTCGAAACATTTGCACTGTAGGATCTATTGACTGTTCCACTTTGCTAAAGAAACCGACAAAAACCCCTGCAACTAAGGCGAGAAACCCGCCAACGAAAAAGCCGCTAAGCGATCTGCGGAGACTAACCAGAAAATGATGCAGTAATTCCCCTCTCACAGAAAGTTCAATAAATTTTTGAAATACAGTACTAGGTCTTGGCAATAAAGTTTCCGGTACCATTTGTAGAAATCCAGTGAGCTCCCAGCAAAAGAGGATGATAATTGGCAGTCTAATTCCTCTAAGGAATCGCATGAATTTTTCATATTTTGTTCCTTGGCTAAAATCTACTAATCTCTTTGTATTAAAATGAATAGGTATCGCGACATCTTCTTTTTTATTCAATTCATTTCCCTCCTATATTCCAGCACTATTTATTAACTCTAGTTCATCCACCTTTTCAAATTTATTTAAAATTAAGTTTCTTATTTCTTGAAAGGATGATGTCGATTTTTTCCTAGGAAATGGCAGGTCAACTGCTACGATATCATTGATAGATCCCGGTTTTGCATTCATAATGATTACTTTATTTGCAAGATAAATCGCTTCATCAATGTCATGTGTAACAAATAACATTGTCGTACGATTTTCCTGCCAAATATCAAGAAGAACCTCTTGCATATGCGAACGTGTAAAAGCATCTAATGCTCCAAACGGTTCATCAAGTAACAATACCTTTGGGTTTCTCAATAATGCTCTTGCAATAGCAACTCTTTGAGCCATCCCCCCTGACAGTTCCTTAGGAAACGATGCTTCGAAACCTTCAAGGCGAACCAGTTTAATCAATCTCTCTACTTCTTTTGTTATTTCTTCGCTATGGATTGGAAGGTCTGCAGCTATATTTTTTTCTACAGTCATCCAAGGAAAAAGCCGCGGTTCTTGAAAAATAAAACCTTTGTCAATAGAGGGAGTTTTCACCTCGCTTCCTTCTAAATAAATATGACCGTCATAATGAGAATCAAGTCCTGCTATTGCTTTCAATAATGTACTCTTGCCGCAACCACTAGGACCAATGATGGTTATAAATTCACCCGTTTCGCATTGAAAATTGACATCATGCAAAGCATTTACTTTACCTTTTGTAGTATCAAAGGTTTTATATAGATTTTGGACTTTTAACAAAGACATACAAACACCCTCTCATCTTTTATTTCTCCTTTAATATAGTAAAAGGCTCCTAAAACTTGTGTTTTTACAAGTCTAGGAGCCTCCATTCGTTTGGTCGGCAATTCAGTTGTAGTAAAGCATAAATTGTGAACAAGAATACTATAACCTTCTTCTATTTTCTTTTAGACAACAAAGGCTCCTAACACTTGTATTTTTTACAAGTTTAGGAGCCTCCTTTCGTTTGGTCGGCAATTAAATTCTAGTGCGTTAATAATTGTGAAGAACAACTTCTAACAATCTAAAATTTCATCTCAACTATTAAAATAAGATAAATTCATTTTAATCCTTATTATTCCTAGTTGTCAAGAAGGAATTAGAAATGAATTTAAAAGAGTAATTCAATTTGGAATATAATAAAATCAATTTCGAATATGGCAATTGCTTTCAGTTTGGTTACGTTTGATTACCAATAAGATAGAGGTTTTTTATGTGTGCAGATACTTTGCAGCAGGCATTAATACTGGATTTTATTAATGTAGTTTACTTGGTTTATCTGAACAAACTTTTTTACTTGTGATAGGGTTCACCGCATATCACCAAAGGCCATAGTTAATTTAAAATATGGGTTCATTTATGATTTGAAGTGAACCCATAAAGTTAGACAGATTTTTTGTTTTAAGCGGCTTGTAGGGCATGTACTCGGTATTGAACCGGGCTCATACCTTTTAATTTTGCCTTTAATTCGTTTATGGTTATAGCATTCTATATACTTCGACAGTTCTTCCTTAAAGTGTTCAACACTTTCAAATTCCTTTAGATAAAGAAATTCAGATTTTATAATACTAATACTCTATTCATTTTTTGGCTTCTTTTCATACCAAGGAGTTGTAGGTCTTGTAGCAGGATACCCATATTGCTCACGATACTGTTTCCTCTCATCTGTAAAATACCACCAACTCTTATCGCTATCAGGATAATTTGCGTGATAAACTATGCAACGCAAAGAATCTTCCACACAGGGGTCTTCCCAATATCCGAATCGTTCTTCCAATTTATCAGTTAATTTAGCACCGTCTTCATTTTTAATCTCTTCAAGAGAATAAAATTCCAATTCAGTTACCCATTGAGCCAACTTTGATCCAATAGAAGGTATGGATTGAAATTGAGCTAAAGCTCGAAGATATTTGGCACGTTCGGAAGAAGTTTTTAGACACTTGGATAATGAAGAGACATCCATATCAGCAATCTCACTTAATTTTACTTTACATCTTCTTAAATTTAATTTTTCTTCGGATGTTAACGGTAGTTTTGGAGAAGTCTTTTTCATTTAAAATCACCCTAATTCCATATTGCCGTTGTAAATTTATTTAGACAACGAGACATATTTGTCTAAATATAATATTTTGATGGTTCTTTTTCAACAAACCTGCCCTTAAGCAAAATTAAAAACAACCTTTGCTTTAACCTATTTTAAGATTCTCCTTTAATTCAACCAACTTATTTTTAATAAAAGAATCTGTATGATCAGGTAATTGGTCTAATTTGAAAAATTCAGCTTCTATTTCCTGATTCTCATCAGGTGTTAATACTCCTGCATAGTCTGTACATAAATAACCTATTGCAACAGTATGATATTCATCTTCACCGTTCTCAGGTTTTGTATTTAAATCCTGACCAGAATAGACACCAAATAAATGTAGAGAATTTAAAATTAAACCTAAATCTTCTTTTACATTTCTTTTAATGCAATTCTCAACTGTCTCATTTATCTGCAATATCCCACCTGGAATTCCCCAAGATGCACCTGAATAACTGTACAATAAAATTTCTCCTTTATTATTGATAATGGCTACGCTTGGTCGTACTATTATCAGTGGTGCATTTCCAATCATTTCTCTAATATCTTCACAATACCCCCTATAGTCCTCCTATGATAATTGATTAATGATCTTTGTAACATTTCCTAGACAACAACTACCATGTGTATTGTATACCTCGCAGGTACATCATCACCAACAGGTAAAGTCTGCCCAGGATCAAAAAGAATTCATCCATAAACTGTTTATTAGCTTGTTAATCCTCGAATTCGAAAGTACAGAATGGCCCTGTGTTTCTAGTGAATGTTTTTACACCAGGACAGTTTAAAACATTGTGAATACCCTTTTTAGAATCAAAGAAAAGGATTTGTAGTTTAGTATCATATAGTTCGGTGAGCATTAGAAAAAAACAAATCCCGATTTTATCATTTTTTTCAAAAGATAAATCGGGATTTGTATGATGGAAAACTTTTACCATTGTAAATCCGCATTTTCCTAGACGCTGCCCCTTAAGGAACCCCCAATCGGTCCTAAAGTAGTTTTCCAATCGTATCTTCTACAAGATCGATGATTTCGCCAGAATGAATGATCTCCCTTAACGTTTGTAAATGAGGATAAAGGTATGTGTCCTCCTCCATTTTTGGTACAGAGTGAGCAATTCGGGTTAAAACAGCTCTTGTGGCAGAACCCGGTAATAAATCGCTTTCCACGAACTGATGGGCACAATATATAGATAACAGTTCAATGGCTAACACATATTCAAGCTTACTAGCCACCTCACGCGCTTTTTTAGCAGCATTGTATCCCATTGCTACATAATCTTCCTGGTCAGCACAGGTTGGAATACTATCTACCGTAGCCGGATGGGATAATATTTTCATATCATTTAAAAGACCTGCTTGTGTGTATTGCGGAATCATCAGTCCAGAGTTGAGCCCCGCTTTATGGATGAGAAAAGAAGGATAGCCGGAAAGCTGACCATTGATGAGGCGATTATTACGCCTTTCTGACATCTTGGCAATTGCTGTGGCGGCAATACATGCAGAATCTAACTCGATTCCCACATACGATGAATCACAATTACATCCCGATATTGCTCCGCCGTTTTCCTCGTCTGGCCATAAAATTGGGTTATCACAACATGAATTTATCTCAATTTCGATCGTTTTCAACGCGTCCTGAAGCGTTTTCTTTGCGGCTCCGTGCAGCTGTGGAAGAGCACGCAAAGATAACGCATCCTGTAATCGATAATCGACGAACTTCTTTGCAATCATGGAGTCGCTTAACATTTTTCGAATGTTAAATGCGGTATTTCTTTGATCCTCATGTGGCCGAACGCTCATCAACCGGTCGTCAAAAGCATTTGTAGTTCCTTTTAACACTTCTAGAGTCATTGCTCCGATAATATCGGCGACTGTAGCCGCCTTTAACATATCAAACAATGCTAATGCTCCAATGCCTGTCGGGCTTGTTGTCCCGCTGATAAGCGCCAGTCCCTCCTTTGCTGAAAGCACAAGCGGCTCCATGCCAACTCTGCCTAAAGCTTCCTTCGCAGGTAGGAGCTCTCCGTTCACATACGCCATCCCTTCACCAATCAGTACAAGCGCTATATGAGCTTCCGTGCATAAATAGCCGACAGAACCTTCCCGGGGAGCAAAGGGGGTCAGGCGGTTATTTAAAAACTGTCGATACATCTCCAAAGTTTCGATTCGCACCCCCGAATACCCTTGTCCCAAATTTTGCAAGACCATAAGTATCGTAGCCCTCACTTCTTCCTCCGTTAGCGGTTCTCCTACTGACGTAGCATGGGATAGAAGGATATTCCGTTGTAATTGAGCCGTTTCTTCCTGGGATATCAACTCTGTAGAAAGAGCACCGAAACCAGTATTGACTCCGTACATTACCTTTCCTTCTTTTATCCGCTTTTCAACGAGTTGACTAGACATTTCTACCCGCCTTCGGTAGACATCGGAAAATTCAACCAAGGCACCAAATCGTGCAACTGCCACAAATTCTTCGAGACTAATCGGATCACCAAGGGTTACTTTTTTATTATCTTTGGCATGCATGTTTTTTCTCCTCACTTACTTACTTTTCAATTTTATCAATGAAGAACATTTTAATCGCAGACACGACTTGCAACACGAAAACAAATAGGATGGATGAGCCGCCAAGTGCTGCTAGATACTTTACACCATCGACCCCTTGTGCCCCTCCAGCGAAAGCGACCATTACGAAAGCTATAATCCCAATAGAAAGTGCCCAAAGAAGTTTTTTCCAATTTGCAGGCTCTTCGTCATGTTGAATGTTTACAGTACATAAAGAAGAAATTGTACGTACCATTGCATCAGCACCTGTAGAAAAAGAAAGAATGAGCGAAAACATGATAATAGGAATAATGACTGCGCCTAAAGGCAGATTGGCTAAAAATGACCACAAAGCTGCCATTGCCCCGCTCTCTTTGATTGTACCCACTAAATCGACAACGTTGTTCTGTTGCCAGTGCAGCGCCGTTCCACCCCAAATACCGAACCAAATAATACTGAATACTGAAGGTAAAATCCAGTTAACAATCATAAATTCACGAATCGTGCGGCCGTGTGAGATGACGGCAAAAAAGATACCCATTAGCGGAGCATAAGCAATCCAAATCGCCCAGTCGTACAATGTCCACCACATAACAAGAGCTTCTCCACCTAAATCAATTGGATCAAGTCCCCATTGCCAAAAGTTCTGCAGCCAGTATCCTAAACCAGCGGTGGATGTTCGAAAGATAAATAATGTTGGACCGATAATAATGAGTGCAATGAGAATGATATAAAATACTTTTGCATTGAAATCTGATAAAAATCGAATTCCTTTATCTAATCCTTTTAAAGAGGATAGTGTAAACATTGCCGTAATCACTAACGTTAACACGAGCCACACGATCGGCCCTTGTTGGATACCGTATGTCGCCTCGATACCCGAACCAACCAATGCTAGTCCTGCTCCTAGCGAAGATGCTAACCCTAATGCGATGGCTAACACGGATAATGTGTCGATTATACTTGACCAAATCCCTTTCGTCACTTTATCACCAAACAATGGAATTAACGTTGAGGTTACAGACAATGATTTCTTGCGATTAAAATACATATAGGCAACGACTAGACCACTCAATGAATACATTGCGTATGGTATGAAAGACCAATTGTAAAAACTGCGCCCCATGGCAAAGATTGCTGCAAGGGGCGTTCCCGGTTTCACTCCGGTTTGATTCATTTCACCATAAATATTGCCAAAGTAAATGATCGGTTCATTCACTCCATATGTTATGAGCCCTGTTGCAATTCCACCTGATAGTGCCATCGCAAACCAAGAACCAAACGAATACTTAGGTTTAGCGTCTTCCCCGCCCAAACGAACTTTACCTATCTTTGAAAATGTTACGAGGCCAACAATTACTAACGCCACAATGGATATGATTTGATAGAGCCATCCAAGCCCTCTTAATGACGCTATAAATCCGTTCATGGAAATGTCAGCTAACATTTTATTGTTAACGATTCCTAGAACTGCTCCTCCTCCTACAATAAGAAAAGCCGGCCAAAATACACCTTTACGTGTTTTTTGTTGTGAGTGTGCTGCTATTTCCACACCATTCTCTTTTTTCACTTCCAATGACATAGAAATTCCACCTTTTACCTAGTATTGTTTGTAAACCGGATAAAAAAAATATTTGGCAAGATAGCCACCAACATGACCAAATCCCTGTGCCATTACACGTAATCCTTTTACTTTAATACCTACGCCTTGAATAATACCATCCTTATTCCACACGCTGTCGTCCTTGCCTTTCTTTAGTTTGAAAATCTGTACCTTCAACCTATAATTTTATCATTTGTTGCCGCTTTCATTTTTACCTACCAGTTGAATTATTTTCATTTTATATGAATATTCTAAAAATTTTATTATAAATTAATGATTATTTTATAATTTATATCAACACATTTTTAATATTTTTGTTTTTTATAATTTATATTAAAAATTTTTCTCTTTATTTTCGGTGTCGAGCCAACTTTTGGAAAAATTGGTTCGATTAGGTCTAGAAGTCTTACTACAACAGTTAAACTCTAAAAACACTAAATCGTAAATACTAGCTTCTACTATTTATTAAAATTTAGCGTGAATTTAAGTGGATTTTAGAATTTATATTAAAACACTATTCTTATTAAACTGACAAGAATGAAACTGTCAACCCACTGAACTAAGCCTATATTTGCTCCCCTTCACCCATCTTACTATAAGATATATATAGCATTACCGTCGATGACGATCACTCAATTAAAGCCCCTCTTTACTTTAAGTAAAATTCGCTTAAATCCTCGGGATATACCGAGTGTTTTTTTGTAAATAATAAGATTGTTAAATAATAAATTGAGGAGGGCTTGTATGCAACAGGATCAACAAGCTAAAGAGAATTTGGGTTCTATTATGAAACCAGAATTTGCCGGAACAGATGCACAAAAAGTAAAACAAGAAATTCAAAAAGATGTAAGCGAAGGACAAGGAGCAATGACTTCCAGAGAAGCAGGAGCAATGCGTGATTAAAAAACCACTCTAAGTGGTTTTTTCTGCTTCAAGATTAAACACTTTACATCTCTCATTTGGATTTGATGGAGATGCTGCAAATTTAATGATTAAGCACGGTTGGTTTGAAAGAGCACCTCAAGCAATTGACCGTAAGTATCTAGCTAAAGTAAAAACAATCTGTACTAATTTTATAAAGGAGTTGCTCCACAATCTGGCACGATTGTTGAACATAAGTTTAATTGCATTCTTCCGCTTACCTGCGTCTTTAGTTGAAGAAAAAAGCTTTACTTCTAATTGAAGTAAAGCACCTGCTAGTTCAACAAGTTATTCATTTGGTTAATAAATATATCTAAAAGGTTGATATTTTCCTTGCTCTATATCGGATTTATATTAGTCGCCATTATTTCTAAAAGAGGGTCCACTTTTTTATCACGGATATTATACCTGCCTTTTATTTAGAAAGCTGGCGCTTCTAATCTTTGGATATTCTAATATCGGTGATTAGTCACCCTCCAAAACACTAGATTCAACAAATCGAAAAACAATTAAATTAAGGAAGTGATTCAAAAAGACAAATTCTCAAGATCTCCACAAGAGTTAAGGCAAAGAACTCGGAGGTTTTTTAGTGAACATAACTCCTTGGTTGGAACAAATTTCTTTGATTGATTAATATGATTGGCTGCCCTAAAAAGTGCCTTGCACTTTTTTAGGGCAATCTTCCTTGATTTCGTTAAAGAACCATTGCAGCGATAACACCAAAAATAAAGAGCGGGATATTATAATGCAGAAACGTTGGAACACATGTGTCCCAAATATGATGGTGTTTTCCATCTGCGTTTAACCCTGCGGTCGGACCAAGCGTGCTGTCTGATGCCGGTGATCCTGCATCCCCAAGTGCACCAGCAGTACCGATTAATGCGGCAGTCGCTAATGGAGAAAAACCAACTGTTGCGCAGATTGGGACAAACAAAGCAGCAATAATCGGGATTGTCCCAAATGAAGAGCCAGTAGCCATCGTAATCAATAGACCAATGAGAAGCATCCCAACAGCAATAATAAGTTTACTTTCCCCCAAGATTCCGGTTGAGGATTTTACAAGTTCCTCAACAGCACCAGTCTCCTTCAAAATCGTTGCATATCCAGAAGCGACTAACATCACGAATGCAATCATGCCCATCATATTAATCCCTTCATTGATCACCTTTTCTCCCTCTTTATATGGGACAACCGTGAACAAAAACATAAGAATAATACCTGTAAGCGCTCCCAAAGCAAGTGAACTGGATACTAGCTGTACGATTAGAACACCGATAATTGCCACAATCGTGAAGAAATGACGTGTTGAAAATTTCAATTCCATTTCTTGTGATGCAGCTACCTCATTCATAACCCCTTGATCACTAAAAGGCTGTTCACGATCCTTTCGATAAGAAATAAAAATGGCGACCAAAAGCCCAACAATCATGCCAAGACCTGGTATGAACATAGCGTGTGCGACAGATGAAATAGGGATATCCATACCGCTCGCTTTCATTTCATCGGCAATGATCCCATGGAATATTAGCCCAAATCCGGCTGGAATCATAATATATGGCGCCTCTAACCCAAACGTTAATGCTGAAGCGACACCTCTACGATCGATCTTCAGTTTATCAAACAAATGGAGCAAAGGCGGAATTAAAATGGGAATAAACGCAATATGTATCGGAACAATATTTTGCGATAAACATGAGACTGCAGCAATCGTCAACAATAAGATGGAACGCTTCCCATTTAAAACGCTTACAAGTCGTTTCACAAGAAATCCAGTAATTCCTGAATAGCCTATCATAACAGCAAATATTCCAAGCAAAACATAACTTAGTGCCGTATTGGCTTGTCCACCCATTCCGGAAATAAGCATATCCATCGATTCGGACAGTGACAGACCTTCCATCAAACCGGCAACAACGGCGGCTATTAAAATCGTAAACATCACATTCACTCGGAGTAGGCTCAAAACAGACATAACAATGACAGAAATCACTACTGAACTTAACATCTGATCATCCTTTCTTTTTTGAAATGATTAGTGTTTCAAATTTTCAGTTAACGATATTTAAAGGGAACAGGCTGCCATCGAATATAAACACCAATGCAGCTTATTCCCTTAAAAACTAGTTTACGAGAGTTTTTGCTCTTTTGATAAACTTGTATTGAAGTTGAAAATCCCCACTTTTAACCAAGTATTCATAGCTTCAATATCCTTGGAAAATACGCGATCCTCACTAATAAATGGGACAATCTTTCGACCCTCTTCTAAAAAGCTGCTTGTTGCTTTCGCCATTTTTTCGATGCCGCGAATTTCGGCTGCCTGCATTCCGCAAATTGCCTCAATGGCTAAAACTTGTCGTGTATTTGTGATGATTTGATAGGCGTGTCTTGCTCCAATCGTCCCCATGCTAACATGATCTTCTTGATTTGCTGATGATGGGATGGAATCAACACTTGCTGGATGTGCCAATGTTTTATTTTCTGATACAAGTGCTGCTGCGACATACTGCATAATCATCGCACCTGACTGTAAGCCTGGTTCAGGACTTAAAAACGGTGGTAAGTCATTCAATTGCGGATTTACTAAACGCTCAATTCGACGTTCTGAGATGTTAGCCAGCTCTGCCATTGCTATGCCTAAGAAATCCATTGCAAATGCAATCGGCTGTCCATGGAAGTTACCTCCAGATAATACTTTTTCACCATCATCGAATATTAACGGATTATCTGTAGCGGCATTCATTTCGATTTCCAATTTCTCTTTTACATAGTTTAATGTCTGCCATGTTGCTCCATGTACTTGGGGAATACAACGGATCGAGTAAGCATCCTGAACACGTAATTCCCCTTGTTTTGTTGTTAATGAACTGTCAGAAAGATGAGTACGAATTCGCTTAGCCACTTCGACTTGTTCGCGATATCCCCGAGCTAGTTGAATATCCTCGTCAAAGGCATCAATGATTCCACGTAATCCCTCAATTGTCACAGATGCGATCAGTTCTGTTTGATAAGCTAATTTTTCTGCTTCTAAATAGGCAACGACACCCATTGCTGTCATCGCTTGAGTTCCATTAATGAGGGCCAACCCTTCTTTTGCTGTTAATGTGATCGGAAAAATAGCTTCTTTCGTTAAAGCTTGAATCGCTGATGTTCTCTCCCCTTTATAAAAAACCTCTCCTTCTCCGATTAAAACAAGAGCCAAATGGGAGAGCGGAGCTAAATCTCCACTTGCACCAAGCGATCCTTGTTGTGGAATCACTGGATGAATTCCGGCATTCACTAAGTCTAGTAATCTTTCAATCACAACAGGACGTACGCCCGAAAAACCCTTAAGTAATGCGTTTGCTCGAAGCAGGATCATCGCACGTGAGACGACCTCTGGAAAAGGTTCTCCAACCCCGCATGCATGGGAACGAATTAAATTCAACTGCAGTGCTTCTACATCGTCTTTCCCAATAAAGACATCACTAAATTTCCCAAACCCTGTTGTAATGCCATAAACAACTCTTTCTTCAGCAACGATTTTTTCAACCGCTTTACGGCTTTCTTGAACTTTTCTCATGCTCTCTTCAGAGTAAATAACTTTTTCTCCGTCAAAAAGGACCTTTCGTACCTCAGCAAATGTAAGTGTTTGACCAGTTAATGTAACCATTTTTTTGTCTCCCTTCAATATCCTTTAGTTAGGTAAAGGCACAATAGAAAAGGGGACTATATCAATGAAATCACTAAAAATGATTTCATGATATAGCCCCCTATTAACTAAAATACTATGGGCGTATGATATGTGATTAATTTCTAATTCTAACTTGCACCTTACCTCTTGGTATAAAGCATGCTTCGTACTGGGTCTGTTTTTCTCAGCTGCTTTCTCATTGCCTGCAGCTATCTTTTGAGAGTCCATCGAACACTCTTTTTCTGTTCCTCCCTTCTAATTCAACTACTCGAGTTTCACCGGCAGTTTTAGTTAAATCATCAGAGAGCAAAAAAGAAGTGTGTGAGACCATTACGACTATGCCATTCTAACAGCTTTTTCTTATTTTCTAGATAACTGATAAACTCTAATAACTAATGTCTAGCTTTATTGTAAGCGCTTTACACGTAGGTGTCAACGTAATTTTCTAAATTGGGTAAAATGATAATAGAGTTATTTAATTTTAAAAGCAAAAACAAGCATAACCCCGCTCTAAATTTAGGACGGGGTTATGCTTGTTTCATTTTTGATGTAAGATCCTTCACTACACTATAAAATATAATAATAAAGTCGTTTAAACATCTAAGTTTTATTCAACAATAACGATTGTGGAAGATGGTTATTAAACTAAAGTCTTTAATCATTATAATTTCCAACTTAACTCACTTAATTTTCGGTTTCAACTCGGTTATTTAGGTAATCTCGTATTATCCACCTTAAAATCAAGGTAATGAAAATAGTATATCCTATGAGCTTTGGATATGTTATAGAAATAATCGAGTTTTGAATCAGAATCGCACCAATAAATAATATAAAGATGGTAATTAAATACATGATATTCCCAGCAAATAATGTGTGATATCGAGTACGTTGGTCATGTTGTAGATTAATTTTATTCCATTTACCTTTTCTATGTATATTCAAACCATAAGCAATGACTTGAATAGATGCAAAAATGGCAATAATTAGGGTTAACTTAGAATGTGATAAGAAGAAATAGCTTGCAAATAAAAACAAGGGGATTCCCATTCTCAAAATAAAATTAGACTTATACGAAACATTCATTTTACACATCTCCTTCAATCCAAAATAATTTATCTAGCGAACAATCTAACACATTCGCTAATTTAATTGCTGTACCAATAGATGGTTCATAACGTTGTTTTTCAATAGCTATAATAGTTTGTCTCGTTACCGAGATACTTTCGGCTAATTGGTCTTGAGTAATACCTTTTTCTTTTCTAAACTCTTTGACTGAATTTCTAACACCATGCTTCATTGTTTACATCCTTCCTAAAATGTAACGTATACATTACATAAATTAATAGTATCCTGAAAGAAATGTAATGTCAACATTACATTTTATTTTTTTTACATTTTTTGTTAGGCTTATAAACTTTCAAAAGAAATACCATATTTAAGCACAAAAAATTCGATTTCTTATAAAAAGAAATCGAATTTTTGTTATACTATCCTGCTCCGTTAGCCATCCATGAAGCGCAAAATCGGCGCTTCACCACAAAGAATGAAAATGTATTGAATCCGTCCATACTGCTTCTAAGGCTGGGAGAGGAAGGTCGATAAACTATGGTGCCTTAGAGCCCATCCGTTAGTCTGACTCCAACGACCACGGTGCACCACAAACTGTCGCTCCCTTACGGGAAGCACTCATGGTAGATTAATCCTTATTCTGATTGTTGCACCAGCCTCCAATTTACAAGCCTAGAAAGGAAGAATTTCAATGGATGTAATCATTGAAAGAGCATGTGGTATGGATGTTCATAAGGACAATATCACTGCATGTATTATGACACCTGATGGAAAGGAGATTCAAACGTTTCCTACCAAAACAGTTTTTCTGCTTAAGTTAATCGACTGGATTAAGGAACATGACTGTACTCATGTCGCAATGGAAAGCACGAGTGTTTATTGGAAACCTATCGTTAACTTATTAGAGTCCGAAGGAATCGAGTTTTTAGTTGTAAATGCTCAACACATGAAGGCACTTCCAGGACGTAAAACGGATGTTAAAGATGCCGAATGGATTGCCCAACTTCTTCGCCATGGTTTACTCAAAGCGAGTTTCATTCCAAACCGTATTCAAAGAGAGCTGAGGGAACTTGTCCGTTATCGCCGCAGTATTATCGAAGAACGTGCAAGACAACATAATCGAATTCAAAAAGTTTTAGAAGGAGCCAATATCAAACTAGGCTCTGTCGTTTCAGATATTATGGGGGTTTCCTCGAAGGATATGCTTCGAGCTATCGCTGACGGCGAGGATGATCCTGAGAAACTAGCAAACTTCACTCGTCGTACAATGAAAAAGAAAAAAGCAGAACTTGAATTAGCACTTCAGGGCTATGTTAACCCACATCAACGCTTAATGCTCAAAACGATTTTAACTCACATTGATTTTCTAACTGAGCAAATTGAAATGTTGGATCAAGAGATAGCTCAAAGAGTAAGCTCTTATCAGGAAGATATAGAACGACTCGATTCCATTCCTGGTATCGCAACTAGAATGGCTGAGCAAATCTTAGCTGAAATTGGTACGGACGTTGAAAACCAATTCCCGACTGCCGCACATCTATGTTCATGGGCAGCCTTGGTTCCTGGACACAATGAGAGCGCAGGTAAAAGAAAATCTAGCAGATCTAAGAAGGGAAATAAGTATTTAAGATCCGCATTAACAGAAGCAGCTCAATCAGTTAGAGGGTCAAAAAACTATCTCGGTGCACTGTATAGACGTACAGCTGGACGAAAAGGAAAGAAAAAGGCAGCAATTGTAGTCGCCCACGCGATGTTACGAATCGCATATTACCTTCTAACCAGAAAAGAAATGTATGTTGACTTAGGCGAAGATTATTTTGATAAACAAAGACAAGTATCTATTGTGCGCCATTCGGTACGGAGACTAGAAAATTTAGGTTTTAATGTGACAATTACCGAAGCGTCCTAATCCAATATTCATAGTCCATAAACACCTTGATCAGGCGCCCTGCTCTTTTTTTAAAAAATGAGTGAGCTGCGTCTAATTAAGTATTGCCATTTTCCGGAACTAACAGAAGTTAATTTTCATGGTAGTTGAAGAACGATAAAGAAAAAAGGCTGCCCCAGCAGCATATTTTATTCTTTAACTCCTGTACGCGTTAATTCAAGAAAAGTGTACCTTTCAGCAAAAATCCACAGGGTACACTTTTGTGTGCAGTATTTATCTTTTCTAAGCTGTAATGCGTTAGTTTGCTTAGACTCTACGAATCACTTTTTAGTTTTTTCCATTTTAAATGATTTCCTTCGATCGAAGAAGAGTTCGAATGAACGCAAAGAAAGGGAATATCTTAAAGTTTGATTCATTTATTTTCTTATCGAATGTTCTTGTGCGAGCCGTCACAGTTGGGCAGTTTTTGAGATAGTCCACAAGTGCAATCATTTAATCCCTTTCCACCCAGAATTTTCTGTATACATTTTTCAACCCTTGACTCTCGTGTTTTGGATTGTTTGGGCGACGAAAAATGAAGAATGTATGCTCTTTGGCGTCCCGGCGTCAATGCTTCAAAAGCAGTTTTCAAGGCAGGGATTTCATCGAATTTATTTTTAAGTTCTTCAGGAATTGTGAATTCTCTATCCTTTTTAAAATTTACTTCCAAACCGGCTTTTTCAACTTCAATGGCTTCATAAATATACGCTTTCAAGACGGATTCCATTTCAACTATTTCTTGAACATTTGTGAATCGAATCTGGCGCGCCGCCTGTACATTCTCCGTTTGTTGGATTAGAATCCCGTGGGCATCCTTTAACAAGGCACCTTTGTGAAAAAGAAGTGCACAATATTCTTTAAATCCATGTATTAAAACGATGTTCTTTTTCTCAAACGTGTAACAAGGATGCATCCACTTAAATTCTTCGGAAAGCTCACAGTCAAGAACGATATTTCTCAACTTGACATATTCTTCCTTCCACTTTGTGGCTTTACTTAAAAATTCATCAACTTTAGGATTCATACTCCTATTTGTCATCAAGGAACACTCCTCTTCAATTTATCGATCAGCTGACAGTCAAGAATGATCATTCTCGGTTTCTCCAATTCTTTCTGTCACTTTTTGGCTTTACTTGAATATTCATCAACCTTTAATCATTTTCCATGACCCACTTGGCAAGCTTGCTTGATTATCCGGCAAGAAGGCATTATAACTAGCAACTTCCTGATATTCTATTATATTTTTCGCTAAATAAATCCAGCATTTTTAACTAAGCTAGTATATATGAAAAAAAGTTAAAAACCTCTTCATACTCGCTAACATCTATCTAATTTATATGTATGTAGAAAACTTTCATCATCCATTGATTGGTGTTGAGGAAGTATTTTAACGGGAGTTTCCATATCTCTACTACCTGAGCTGTTGGCGCCTTAACTTGGGTTGCAAAAAAGCATGACATTTTTCGCGTCATACTTTTTTTGAAAAGGCGTGATGTGGATTATTCCCGCCAAAATTTCGTATATTCTGCTTTATCTTGAATCTTAAATTCAATCATTTTCTCAAGCAATTCGTAATTTACCGGCTCATTCCACCGAATTCGAAATAAGCCTTTGGTAGCGCTGTAGCCAGCTTGTGCAATGTCATCGGCAAAGTGTGCCATGCCTGCTTCTTCGGGTGCAACGCTCAAATGATGCTTCGCTGTGGAAAAGCCGATGATATATGTGCCGTGATCGGAAAACATTGGCGTATTCCACTTGATGTGCGGTTCCAAATTTGGGAATTTATTAGTAACCCACGACAAAATTTCCTCTGTACGGTTGCGGTGGTCGGGGTTATCGATACCTGCTAAATATTTTGCAAAAACTTCCATGTCTTCCTCCTTAAAGATAATGGCTTCATGTAAATCTACACAAAAGCCATCATTAGTTGAATCGCTTGTTTAGGGAATTTCCCTTTTTTTTAAGTTCTCATTACGTTCATTTCCTCTTTTAAAATTTCCTGTTATCTTTGCCAATATCAATTGCACTGACTTTTCATCTAAAGCCATATTAATTTTCTCTAAAATCTTTGCAGCATCTTTACCTTTTAATATTTTTATTTGAATTCCATTATAATAGATATGAACAGTATTATTTTTGGTAACCTGGTAACTAAATGGAGCTTTATCTAATCGATTTCTTTTATCGATATTGCCACTTATAAACCTCCTTATCAGGTTTTCTATCTATATTCTATTTTCTATTTTCCTCCTGAAAACTCCTTTTTTTCCTCCATAATCTGGATCTTAAATAAAGATAGAGAGCAATTCATACCTACAGAATTACGCCCATTGTGGAAGATCATACGTACATGTCTTGTTAAACTTACGCACCCGTTTGTTTAAGTAAAACTGTTGACAATCATTCGGTACATAATGGAATGGCTATATAACCTTACAGATTTAAATAAAAAGAAATTGGAGATTTTTCAAGTTCTCTATCGTTCGTTTAGAAGCTATTGCAGAATAGCTCAAGAAGATTTTATAGGATTACTTCTAAAAAATCCCCTCTCAGTACTTCCTTTTCGCGTTGGTTTTCGCATACAAAAGAGGCAGTAATACGTGTCCTATTATGCTGCTTTTCAAATTGATCAATAGTTACTGTATAAATTATAGTATCCCCAGTAAATACAGTTCTTAAAAACTCAAAATTTATTGTACGGGCGAGTACATTGTTATTGACGCCTATTTTTGTCGGCAATATATCGGTTAGTAATCCCTGTATTACAAGTCTTCCCTGTTCATCAGGAGTAACATGGTGAGAGCCTTCATCACTTGAAACCTTAGTAAACAATTCAACATCTTCGGTTGTGAAAGTCCGTTCAAATGTAATAATATCGCCTACTTTTAATGACAATTTTATCCCACGCATTATTTTAAATCTATTTATAAATGTGACATATATTCAAATGCTGTTGTTCCATAAACGCTTTTAAAGTGTTTATTTAAATGGGTTAAATCAACAAAACCACATTCAGTTACGGGCAATGAAAATTTTAGGTATTACCTCTATAAGGACAGTATTCAACATAGCAGAAATAACAAGTAATATACCAAAAGCAATAGTTGCTCCAAATGTATATTCCATGCCTTTTTTGCCCCAAAATAATGCACTGTGGATAATATGACAATATTAGTAGGTCCTGGTGTAAAAGTAACAATAAAACAATAGATTAAAAAAGATATAATATTCATGATGAAAACTCCTTTAAAGATATTCTCATATAATATTACATCTTAAAATTAAAAGGCATATAGTATATTATTGCAGGATTTTTCTCTAAGTTAACTCAACTAATTTTGAGTGTTGATATGTTATATTCCATCAAAAGTTAGCTCAATAAATAACTCTAACTTTAAGATCATTAATCCTCTTAGGTTAACGCCCCAGTTAGTGAAAATCAATTATCTAGATATAACCATGTTTTAATCATTTCGATAGTAAAGAAGGAATTCCTTGTTCAACTAAATCGCGTATTAGTTGAACAAGATTTCAAAGGGATATGTAGTCAACATAAAGTCGCTTTTCGGAAGTAAATAAAAACGTAAAATGCAAACTTCTCGAATCAGGGAATGGCGTTTGTTCGTTTTTTTATAGTTTAAGCAGCATCTTTTATGTCTCTTGTTTTTTAGCAAATAGCTTTTCTTTAAGAGTTGGTATAATCATACAATCTACATCATATCTTCCTGCATTGCAGCAGAAACTAGGATAAACATAGATAATTAAACAAGTAGAGGATTAGTACTTGTAGTACCACTAAACAAATAAGAGAAATTCATAACCAGACCAATAAAGATGGCTGTTTTTGTGAAACACCCCAACAATAAACCGATCCCGACAAGGAATTCTCCCCAAGGTAAAATCGTATTAAATACCTGTATAATAGGAAATGCCACGTTTTCTAAGAATACAACTACTTTGTAGATAAACCAATGGGAATACAAAGTGGTGTTTGATCAAAAGGGTTTTCAATTATACAGCATTCTAAGCCAAAGACTTCTTTAATCATGTTTTTTGTAAATACTTTTTCTGGTGGACCTTCATCGTAAATTCTTCCATTAACAATGCTAATTAGATGATCAGCATATTGTGCTGCTTGATTTAAATCATGTAAAACCATGACAATCGTTCGACCATAAGTTAAGTTTAAATCGCGTAATAATGCTAATATTTCAATTTGATGCGCTAAATCTAAATATGTTGTTGGTTCATCTAATAATAAAAGGTCTGTGTCTTGTGCTAAAGCCATTGAAATCCACGCTCTTTGCCTTTGTCCTCCAGATAATTCATCCAATGTGCGATCTACAAAATCTGTCATTTTCGTTGCAGATAATGCACGTTCTACAATCGTATGATCCTCTTTAGTTGGTCTGGAAAACAAACCTTTATGTGGATGTCGACCATAGTAACATAGGTTTTTAACTGTGATATCTTCCGGAGCTTCCGGACCTTGAGGTAAAATCGCCAATTTTTTTGCAACCTCTTTGAAAGATTGATGTTGAATAGCTTTTCCATCTAAATAGACCGTACCTTTTTGAGGGATTAATAATCTAGCTAAAGACCGCAAAATGGTAGATTTGCCACAACCATTAGAACCTATAATGACACTAATCTTGCCTTTTGGAATGACTAAGTCGATATTATCAAGGATTTTAGTTGATCCGTATGAGAGAGAAAGTTTCTCTGCTGATAATGTTGTCATAAATGCTCGCCTTTCTTATGCTTTTTTTCGTTCACTACGTAATAAATATAAAAAATATGGTGCTCCAATTACTGCTGTAACAATTCCGGCCGGTATTTCTATTGGCGGAAATAATCCTCTACCAAGACTATCGGCAATTAGTAGAAGAATAGCACCAAAAAGAGCTGATGAAGGGAGTAATACTTTAAATTTAGAACCTACAACTCTTCTAGCAATATGAGGAGCAATTAAACCGATAAATCCGATAGAACCCACTGCGGCAACACATACACCAGTTATAACAACTGAAATGCTAAGTAAAATATATCTCAAAACTTTCGATCTTTCACCGAGACCTGTAGCAATATCGTCACCGAGATTAAGTATATCCAATTTAGAAGTTAATCCAATTAGTATTGGGATAACAATAAGACATGGGAGCAACATAAAGACTTGATCCCATCCTCTTCCCCAAAGACTTCCAGTCAACCACAAAAGCGTCATATTGACATCGTCTGGAAACTTAATCATAAAATACTCTATTCCTGCTTGGCATATTGCCCCTAGTGCAATTCCTACTAAAGCGATTGTATTAGGGTGACCGCCTTTTCTATATACATATAACATCAAGATCGTTGCAATCAAAGCTGCTCCAATAAAAGCAGAAAGTGGAAGAAATATAATTGGCGCCATCGGGAACAGTACAATTATGATAACAGCAGCCAATCCGGCCCCTTTTGTAACTCCGATCACATCAGGTGAAGCCATCGGATTTCGAAGAATTCCTTGTAAGATAGCTCCAGCTGTTGCGAGCCCAGCTCCAACAATGATAGCGATAATCATACGCGGAATACGATAATTGTGCAGTATAAATGATTGACTTTGTATCTCTTCTCCAAATAAATGTTGAATAATTTCTAAAGGTGAAATGTATACAGCCCCTACACCAAGACTCACTATTGATAAAATCAGCATGATGATCAATAACGTAAGAAGAATAAAGCTAGGATGGAGATTCGGTTTCAGAATGAATTTATGGTTATTCTTCATTGTTTAATATTCCTTCCTTTCCTTGCTAAATAAAGGAAGAATGGCGCCCCGATAAGAGCTGTTACAATTCCAACAGGTGACTCAAAAGGATAAGCAATAAACCGAGCGAGAATATCTGAGTATACTAAGAGTAACGCCCCGAATAATGCGGAAAAAGGAATAATCCTTCGATAATCTCCACCAACAAGTCTTCGAACAATATGAGGAACAATTAATCCAATAAAGCCAACTGGACCTGCTACAGCAACTGAAGATCCCGCTAAAATAATGACTAAAATTCCTGCTAAAATGCGGATTCGATCTACTTTTTGCCCAAGACCTTTGGCAGTAGATTCTCCTAAGACAAGAATTGAAATAGAGCGAGAGAACGATAGAGCTACTAATAGTCCGATAAGTGACCATGGAAGAATGATATGAACATGCGTCCAAGTTTTTCCATTAATAGAACCCACTAACCAATACAGTACATCTTTTGCTTGTTCATTAAAAATAATGACACTTTGAGTTAAAGAAGATAATAGTAAGTGTACTGTGATTCCAGCTAATGCTAATTTTACATGTGTCATTCCTCCACCAGAAGCAAAAGAATAGACTGTTATTCCTCCTACAGCTGCACCGATAAATGCTATGAAAACGAGTGAAGTGGAAGAGAGGTTAGGAAAAAAAGCGAAAGCCATGACAATAAAAAATGAGGCACCGGCGTTCACACCAAATACTTGTGGAGATGCTAATGAATTCCGGGTTATAGCCTGCATGAGAGCACCTGCCACCGCTAAATTAGCACCAACTAATGCTCCAATTAATGCACGCGGTAATCGAAGGGTCTGTATTATCAAATCTTCTTTTGATGGATTTATCTCGAAGAAAGACTTCAGCACCATAGCAACATTTATATCTGCAGCTCCTACCAAAATACTGATGATTATTCCCGAAATTAATAAAATAATTGCAGTTATTGCTGTACAATATACTATTACGTTATTTTTAACCACAGTTTTCATTAACTACAACACACTTCCTAACAAAATATAAGACTAATAGAAAGAGAAGTAAGGACAGGATATCTTACTTCTCTTTTGTTATTTTTATTTTTCATTTAGCATTTTTAAAGTGTCATTCGCCATAGCTTCAGCGGATTCAACCCCACGAAATCTTGTCCATAAATCTCTGTCAACGCTATAAACTTGTTCATTTTTTACAGCTTTTAAATTTTTCCAAAGTGGATTTTCCTTCCACTCATCAGTAAGTAATTTTCCTTCATTGTTGGCTAATAACAGCACATCAGGATTGATCTTAACAAGCTGTTCTAAGTTCATTTCAGCATATGGTTGTTCATCCTCAACCGCAACCTTTAATCCCAATAATTCAAGCAATTCTCCGTCATAGGAAGAAGTAGTATGGGCTTGGAATGAAGTATCTCGTACAACTGCAGGTAAAACGGTCATATTTGCATCAACGCTAAGTTTTGATTTAATTTCATTAATTGTTTTTTCATGCTCAGTTAATCTTTTATTAGCAATATCTTTTTGATCTACAGCTTCAGCAATCGTTTTAAAAGAATCTAGGTTTTCTTGATATGTAGATTCGCGGCTTTTCAAAATGATAGTCGGAGCAATCTTCTGTAAGTCTTTGTAAATAGCATTGTGTCGCTCAGCATCTGCTATAATTAAATCTGGCTGTAAAGAACTAATAACCTCTAAGCTAGGCTGTTCACGAGTTCCTACAGAAGTATAATCTATTGAACTGCCTACAAGCTTTGAAATCATATCTTTTTTATTATCGTCTGCAATTCCTATAGGGGTAATTCCTATTGCATTTAAAGAATCAACAAAAGATAGCTCTAGTGTAACTATTTTTTTAGGAATATTTTTAATTTCTGTTTCTCCCATTTCATGCTTAATCGTTCTTATTTTTTGCTCTTGTGTTTCCGTAGAAGCTTGTGTTTTCTCACCTTCTGTATTTTTTTGAGGGTTACTGCATCCTGTTATGGCCATCATTATCGTTAATAACAGGATTAGCAATGTTCCGCCAAATTTCCGTACTTTATTAGACTTTTGCATTTTTTCGACCATCCTTTATTCATATCTGAGGCTATAAATGAAAATGATTATCATTACTATCCTAATAATAACGCGGAGAATTATTAGCGTCAATGCAAAAAAACTTTTGTAAAATAAAAAAATTATAAACAAAAAGTCCTTTTTGTACATTTTGTTCATACCAGTTAATGTTGCTAATTCTGCCTCTTTATTCGATGTTATTGTATTTTACGTTTTTATTTTAGTTCGAATAAATTATTTCAATAACTTCTTTAAGAGTAAAAAGGCAAGCATTATACGGACAAAAGTGGGGTTTTATGCAACGCCCTCTTTCATTAAAGCACCCCGATTAAACACAAACATCCACAATCACTTAGATATTTTTCAACAATCTAGCCCTAAAAAGGAAAAAAGCACTTTATCCTTATTACAGGAAAGCGCCCTTTTGTTGAAGATGGTTATGATGTAAAGCACCCTTTAGCCAAACACCAATTCACATAATTCATTATTTATTTCAATTTTCCTCCCTTTTCCATCTGGGAAACATATTGGTGTGCCGAATTGACTGTCAACACCAATGCGACATTTTAGTCCGTAAATGCGTTCGATGTTTTCTCCCGTTATTATTTTTTCGGGAGCACCTTGAATGAAAACTTTTTGATCTTTTATCGCTACGAGGTGATCCGCATAACGACATGCTAAATTAATATCGTGCAAAACCATGACGATTGTTCTGTTCTCTTCTCTATTCAAATCATACAGCAGGTCTAAAATTTCAATTTGGTGCGTTAAGTCTAAATACGTTGTTGGTTCATCTAATAAAATGGTATCGGTATTTTGAGCAAGATTAAGGGCTATCCAAGCTCTTTGACGCTGCCCGCCAGATAATTCGTGGACATGTCGATCTTGCAATTCTTTCATATTTGTTACTGTTAAAGCATGATTAACAGCTATTTCGTCTTCATTTGTCCATTGCTTGAATGTACTTTGGTATGGATAACGACCTTGTTTCACTAACTGTTCCACTGTTACGCCTTCCGGGGCGGTGGGTGATTGTGGTAAGATGGCTAACTTTTTGGCGACTTCTTTTGATTTCATTTTCAAAATGTCTCGGTCATCAAGAAATACGCTACCTATTTGTGGTTTTAGTAGTCGGGCAATTGCATGTAATAAAGTCGATTTCCCACATCCATTTCGACCGATGAAAACGGTGATTTTCCCTTTAGGGATTGCTAAATTTAATGAATCAATGATGATAGTTTCACCATATGCTAATGTTATATCTTTAACATTTATTTTTATTTCGCTCATTGCATTACCCCCCTCACTTTTGTTTGCCTATTTTTAATTGGGCAATTGCCGCAATAACCGATTCCTTCAACATCCTCTTCTAATTTATAGTACATACAGCACGTTTTCCGACAAGGATTTAATTTAAGTTCTTCTCCAATTTTCAGATAATGTTTAATCGGATTTTCTTCTAAATTAAACAAGTTTCCACTCGCATTTTTCAAGAAATGGAAATCGCTGTTTAGGCGTTCAATTTTCATCGGATCCGATTCTTTCGCTAATATTTTCCGATAAATAGAGTTAACTCGAATGGCTACGTTTTCCCACAATATTGATGAAGGAACACGGGATGCTTTTCTCAATATGTTTAAAACCGGGGTAATATGAGATGCAAAAAGGTCACGCAGCACGTTTTCACGCCATTGTTCCCTCTCTATACTCTTTACTTCCTGCCATTTGCACATACCTGCTTGAATACATAATTGACGTTCTTTACTTAATGCGCATGCTTTTACCGGCAAATTAAGGACACAGTTGAATTCGACCATACTATATAAAGTGGACGACACGACGAGATAAGCATATCTTTTCGAAAGTATTGAAGCTGCTACTGATAAATTCGGCGCTTTCATCTCTAACATTTGATTTTGTAGAAACGATAAACATTTTTCCTCATTTAACAAATCATTTATCGCGATTTCCTTAAGCTTCTCATGTTCTAAATGTATATCAAAAATTTTCAGTTCGTCCATAACAATACTGCTCATTTTGATCATCCTTAAAATGAATTTCGATTTTTAATCAGTAAATAAATGAAGAATGGTGCACCGATACCGGATGTAAAGACACCTACTGGAATATCTAACGGTTGGAAGGCAATGCGAGCTATCCAGTCTGCAAGTACGACTAATATAGCACCGATACCCGCTGTCGTAATGAATAGGAGTGACGTATGATGATGAACAATTCTCCTTGAAATATGCGGCGTCAGCAAACCAATAAATCCTATTCCTCCTGCTATCGAAACTGATAATCCACAAAGCAATGCACTAAAGAACAAAAAAATGATTCTAAATCGCCTCAAATTTAACCCTAACTGTTCAGCAACTGAATCACCGTAACTGTACAACTCAAACTTCCGCTTCAACCACATAATAATGAAAAATAAGACAACAAATGACACAAGTATCGATATTGTTTGCAACCAATTGACGCCATATAAGCTTCCTGTCAGCCATAAATATGCCTGTTCAGATGAAAACGAAGCAGACGTCACAAGAATATACATAACCACCGCATTCGCAAGTGTTGCTAAACCGATGCCAATTAACACGATTCGATTTGCGGTGATCGATGGATGCAGTGAAAAAAGATAAATAATGAAGAACGTCATAATTGCACCAATAACAGCAAAGATAGGCGTCCATTGAACACCCAATGCATCGCTAAAATAGGTTAAAAATAAAACTGCACATACAGAAGCACCGCCTGTGACACCGATGACATCCGGTGAAGCAAGCGGATTTCGAATGATCCCTTGTACAATTAAACCAGCTACAGCAAGTGATGCTCCGACAATCATTCCCGACAAAACACGGGGCATCCTTAATTCTCCAAGTGCAAATTCATTCTCAATCGGAGCTATATGAAATGTATATTGAATCACCTCATGAAATGGTATAATGTCGCTCCCAACCATCAACCCTACTAGCATGACGAATAACAAACTAACCAATACTGCTATTGTTTTATAAACATCTTTCTTTATCATAAAAAATGATACGTTCTCATGTTTCGATCGAACGATCCATCGATTTTCCACGCTCACGCCCTCCTTTAAAAGCGATATAAATAAAGAACGGCGCTCCGATAAATGCTGTAATAACACCTAAAGGAATTTCCGCAGGCGGATTAATCAGCCGTGTACTAATATCTGCAGCCAGTAAAAAAATACTTCCTAAGACAGTAGAATAAGGTGTCAGCCAAACATAACTATTTCCAACAAGTGATTTAGCTAAATGTGGAATAATCAAACCGACAAACGCAATGTTACCAATGACAGCTAATGAACCACCCGCAAGCACAACCATTAACACAAGCAGTGTCAATTTCATTAACATTACATTTTGTCCCAACCCTTTGGCAATGCTTTCGCCGGAAGCATAAACATTCATAGACCGTCCTAAAAAACACGTCGAAATGAGAGAAATAAATAAGAACGGCAAAACAGCTATAATCATGTCTAAAGTCCGGCCGCTAATCGTTCCTGCCATCCAAAACAAAACGTCATTCATCCCTTTTTGATTCATTAATAAAATGATTTGCGTAAATGAGACAAACATCGCGTTAACGGCAATCCCAGCTAAAATAATTTTGAGAGATGTAGTCCCTGAGTAGCTTAATGAACCGAGCAAATAAACTAAAATAGCTGCCACTAGCGCTCCTAAAAAAGCGAAGTAAACAATAATGTTTAAATCTGACACTTTGAATAAAACAACAAAGACAACAATAAAGAAAATTGAGCCAGAGTTAATCCCCAGTACACTCGGAGAGCCTAACGGATTGCGGGTCAACAATTGGCTAATGACGCCAGCAACTGCCAGCGAAGCCCCAGTAGCGACTGCAATCACCATCCGCGGGAAACGTTCTTTCCAAATTATGATATGCGTTAAATCATTTGCATTAAACGACGTTATCATGCTGTAAATATCAGCCAGAGTATAATGCGTACTACCAAACAGCAAACTCGATAACATACAAACGAATAATAAAACGATTAAAAAAAATAAGCCAAATATCTTCCCTTTATTTTGCTTTACAAGTTGTACCATTTAATCACCATTTTTATCTTTGACTTCGTTCAATATAAAAGAAACCTGCTTCAATGATGAACATTGATTGTTCATTTCTCAGCAGGTTCTCTTTTGTCATAAGCTTATTCCTTATTTTTCCAATTCATAAATTTCATATAAACTATCAAGCATTAAATTCGCTGACTTATAACCAGCACCTGCACTCCAGTACACTTCGTCAACCTGAAAAACCTTATCATTTTTCACAGCATCAAGCTCTTTCCATAGCGGATGATTTGTCCACTCTTCATAGTTTTTCTCAACTAGTTCAGAATCTTTAGAGGCATTGAAGTTGAAGAATGTATCGGCGTTCAAATCCGGAATACGTTCCTTAGAAGTTATCTTTTCTCCCCAATCTTCCCCCTCAGTGCCTGCAGGGCGTTCAAGTATCTCAAACCCTAATTCCTTCAAAATTGATCCACCATAACTATTATAGTAAACTCGCATATGATCCGAGCGGAAGTTAGTAATAGTCGCCTTAATCGGTAACTTGTCACCCATTTGTGATTTGAAATCTTTTACACGGGTATCCCACTCAGCTAATAATTCAGCTTTTTTATCTTGTTTATTTAATGCATCAGCCATTAAATTCAACGTATCTTTCCATTCATAAATGGTATCATCCATAATCGTTGGAGCGATTTTAGATAATTGCGGATAAATTTTCTCATGACGATATTTAGAAGCAATAATTAAATCTGGCTTCAATTTTGAAATCTCTTCTAAGTTAGGCTGCAACTCTTGTCCAACAATTGTAGCACCTTCTAAATCAGATCTTAAATATTCATAGATGGGTTGTTGATCCCACGACTCAACGATACCAACAGGCTTCACACCAAGTGCCACAGCTGTATCATTAGCACCTTGATATAATGTTACGATTCTTTTAGGGGTGCCTTTAATCGTTGTCTCTCCTCCAGCATGTTTAACAACGCGCTCCTCTTGCTCTTGAGATGAAGCTGCCTCCTTCTCATTACTTGTCGTTGTTGTTGCCTTGTTGCCACACCCTGCTATAAGCAGCATCAATGCGATAACACATAACATGATCGAAAATAACTTATTATTGCGAAACATATGTACACTCCTTTTTCCCTCGGTGATAATGATAATTAATCTCACTTGTATATAATACCATTATTTATGAAAATGTATAGAGTTATTTTTCAATATTTTTGATATTTTTGATATTTCTGTTTTCTCCTTCTCTAGGATAGTGTCTGGAAAATTGTTTGTGTATTCCTTAAAAAGACAATAGTTATGAATGTTATTGAGGGGAATTATATTGAAGTCTCAGGTGCACTCAACATGTAAAATAAGGTTTTATTTAAGACAAAATAAAATAGAGAAGGATCTTCGGGAAATGGAAAGGATTAAAAAAGCTTATTTTTACACGGAAGTTCAATAAGCTTATTCCATTAAATGGCCCTTAATGAAAAAGAGCGCTTATCCTTGTTCAAGGATAGCCGCCCTATAATGGAATAAAAAAAGAGCATTTCTCCTTATTAAAGAAATGCACTTCTTAAGTTAGATTAATCCCTTTTTAAACCAAAATAAAATTTTCTTAACAATATATAAAATTTTTAAATTATATGGAATATACGCACTCCTTTCGTTAAATTACGGTGGTACGGAAAGTGGTGCAATGCCATGTCAGATTCCCTGCCTAATTTGTACTAATAGACAGTTCTACTCATATTCTTATAAAAGAAAACAATTAAGAAGGAGTGCAAAGTCAGTTGATAAAAGTTAAGGTTGGTTTACGGCCCATTGCAAGTAAGATAAATTTACCTACTGTTATGAAAACAACTATACTTCCAGGTGACTCAATTGAAAGGTTATTTATCGCAACCCAGGTAGGAGAGATCTTTTACATAGGAAACTCAAGTTTAAGGACTTTTTTAGATATTCGCCGGCGAATCCTAAAACTAGGTGTTTCTGGTGGCGGATATGATGAACGGGGATTGCTAGGGCTAGCGTTTCATCCCAAATTTTATTATAACGGTCTGTTTTATCTTCATTATTCAGTAGCTGGGAGCGAAGGACCAGGTGCTCTTCCTGAATCTTTTAAGCCTAACCCGTGTGATCCTAGAACTTTAAACCTAAGGTGGATAAATAGAGAAACTCAATATGATCATATTGATACAATTGAAGAATGGATTTTACAATCGAACGGTCAACCCCAAAAACGACGGACATTACTGAACTTAAGAAGACCATTTTCAAATCATAATGGGGTCAATAGTTTAAACTTTTCACCTGAAACAGGAAAACTTGTTTTAACAACCGGCGATGGTGGCTCAGGCTATGATCCATTTAACTTAAGCCAGAACGATCTAGAAATCGCTGGTAAAATAATTGAAATTGATGTAGGTAAGAATACATACATCAATAACCCACCCATTGTCACACGTTTTAATGAACTTCCCACAACTATTCAGGAAACGCTCACGGTAATGGCCAAAGGAGTTCGCAATATACCAGGTATTTCATTTCAAAGGATTTATAATCAGTATATTAAATATGCGGGAAATGTCGGCCAGGATTTGGTCGAGTCGATTTTTTCATTCGTTCATTATAAACCAATACCGGTTACTCAGCTTATTCAAGCTTCTTTCATGAATTCTGAACCTGACAAAGAAGGATTTATTAACTTTGGCTGGCGAGGTTGGGAAGGTGCTTTTCCTGCTTCGATTATAAGAGGCTGCACTAAATATCCAACTTTGGATGAGAAAACAATTGCTTATTACAATGAAGCAATAACCCTTTCAGGGAGTCGTCTTCAGCCTTTAACTAGTTATTTTCATAAAGATACCAGACCCGATAAGTTTGGAGGAACTGCACTTACAGGAGTGCAAGCCTATATGGGGAAAAGAATCCCTGGTTTAACAGGAAGTGTTGTGTTTACCGATCTTGCCCGGAAAGAATCTCAACCTCAGGTTAGAGGGGGTTTAGCTTATACCATCGTAAGACCAAATGGAAAACAAAATGATTTTAGTGTGATACAAACCGATTATGATTTTGGGTCCCAATCAGCCTATTATGTTAATTTGGGAACAAATCTGAATCAAACCAGATTATATTTAGGGGTTTATGGCTCTATGAAAGTGACTGATTTTAACCAAGGCACTGTTTTTGAAATAGTTCCATGAATCATAACTATATAAATCTCTTACATGTATTTAATGAATCGAAATTAAAACCAATGGATGGAGGATCACTAAATTATAATCCTTTTTAATCTTTTAAAAATAATTAAAGCAATTTCAACCCATAACCAGCTATAAAGGAAAGCAAATAAAAAGATACTTCCAGTTGTAAGAAATGAAAAGGAAACAGAGACGACTGGACCTAAAACTGGAAATTGAAGAATAAATAATAGACTCATCATTCCTAACATTAAAAGAATTGTACCAGTAGCAATAATACTTAACCTCTTCCTAAAAAAATAAAAAGATGCCCCTATGCAAAGTCCTAACAATCCTGTTGTAAAAGGAAAGACAATTAGTTCAGTTGGCTGTAGGATGAATAACAACATAATTGTCAGAAAGTAGGATATTACTCCAAATGGAATGGAAAACATAGAACACAACAGAATAGGTGCAGTAGCAAGCGGACTTAATAAATATCCTATACCTGGTAAAAAGCCACCTGCAGCCTGTAAAATAGCAGCAATACAGGCAAAAATAGACCCTAAAATGAGCTTCATCGTTTTTTTATGTTTATTGAATATGATTTGAGATAAACGAACCTCATCAGAAATAGGTTTTAAAAAAAACACCTCTCCACCTCATTCTTAATGGTTTATACATTACCATACATTATATTTACCATTTATTAGCGGTGGAACTATTATTAATAATCCAAACATCAATATCCTGTGTAATGAAAAATAAGCTTATTAAAAAATCTCTCTAAAACTTAACCGATATTACTAAGGAGAGAACAACTGTTTAAAAGTTAGCTGTTTTGATGATGTCTGGGTAATAATAAGGAGATTTCCTTTGCCTATTAAAAAAACCCCCATCAATGTTAGATTAATGTCTAACATTGATGGGGCAGTTCATATTGGCCCTGCTTTTTATTTGACTATTACTTTTCCAACCATTCCTTCCTGGAAATGGTACCGACATATCAGTTCATATGTACCGGGCTGTTTTGGTTTCACGGTAATGTTTTTTTCTTTTCCTGGCTGGACCTCGGCGTCAATTCCGAGCTTTTCCACTGTGAAGGTGTGCTTTTTCTTACCTTTGTTTTTCAATATCAACGTTGTGGTTGTTCCATTCGGAATAGTGATGACTTTCGGATTAAAGTAATCATCGTTCAACTGGACCTCAATCGATTTCACCGTCTCCATAGGCTGAGTTACAACACCGGATTCGGCAAATACACCAAGTGAGCCTGAAGTTGTCACAACTACAACCATTGCAAGCACAACGACCAATTCTGTTACCCACTTTTTCACAGACATTCTCAATCCCTCCTTTCCTAAACACTATTTTTTTCTAATTCATAAAATATTATCACCATAAATTTGATTCCCATGTGCTTTCTAATAGTAACTTTTTTATCTGAAACAGTGAAAAAAAGATCGACTCTAAAGTCGTATAATATTTAATTATTGATTAAAAAATGTATAAATTTTGTAATCATAATCCCTTAAACAATTTTATTGTTTGAAAGTTTAACTTTTAGACAACTATTAGACCAAATAAAAAAGATCACCTAATAAGATGATCTTTTTACATGTTATTCAATTGAATCACCCGTGAGTTTAAGTAGAAACCTTCACAATCTCTTAAATATGTTAACATAATCTAATCCCTTAAATGTATTGATCTAGAATCTTACTCATTACAAAAAGACGCCTTCTTATTCAAGAAAAGCGCCCTTTTAATGAAACAATTTTATTCTCATTTATAACTCTTGATTGTTAGTTTTCCATAGTGGTCCCTGGAATCCAGAATCGTCTTCGTACCCCATATGAGAGGTGTAAGTTTAAATAGGTAAGTTGTTGTAGGTGTTTGTTCAAGCGCTAGATGTTTATCTTACATATACTTATAGCAGTCTATAATAGCTATCTAGATAATTCTTTTATTAAGGGGTTCCACTAATAAAACAAAAGCCCTTCTCATTGAGATGGGCTTATTTTTAACCTTTGATTAGTGAATTTACATAGTTACAAAATTGCTGTTAGAGATTATCGTTTATGACGTCGATAATGCTAATGGTGGTCACCACTGCTTTCATCACTACCGGTATCATTTAGGTTACCGGCAGTTGAATCAATGATTACACTTGCAGAATTTGGATGAGGGCCTGGGTCAAAAGTGCTGGAACTTACTGTAGCCGTATTAGTAACGAATGCATTTGCTTTAGCCGTAACAACTATTGTCATATTCGCACTAGAACCTGCTGAAATATTACCAAGAGTAAAGGTTACAGTACCAGATCTTCCACGTCTAGGTGCAGTAAACGTCCCTTGACTTGTAGTTGCTGATACAAAGTCAGTGTTAGATTGTAATCGATCGGTAACCACCACATTGCTTGCAGTGTTAGGCCCCATGTTCAGGACGGTAATAGTATACGTAATTTGTTTTCTATTCCTTCCCGCTGGGACTACGAAAGCATTCTTAGTAATCATTAAATCTGCACTAGGGAGGCCATTTCCATTTAACAATACTTGCTGCGGACTATCTGAGACATTGTCAAAGATATTTAAAGTAGCACTTCTTGTTCCTGGAGTAGTAGGATTAAATGTTACTTGGATAGTGCAGCTGTTTCCAGGGTTTACGATTGTGCACATATTGGAAACAACTTGAAAATCAGTTGGGTTTTCCCCTGCAATCATAACGTTGTTGATTATTAAATCTGCTGTTCCTGTATTTGTTACTGTAACTGTTTGCGAGGAACTACTTGTATTTACGGGTTGATTTCCAAAATTTATACTTGTTGGACTCACGTTAGCGATAGGCATCGGGGTTGTAGATGGTACTGTACTAATTTTCGCTACAAAAGCGTCAGAGAACCCATTGTACGAGGTATCAAAGGCACCAGAAGTCGTCGGGTAGTCCTCAGAGATTGTAAATCCGGTTACATAGGCGTTGCCTGCAGCATCTACAGCAATGGCAAATGCCTGTTCTCCAGTGTTTCCACCTAAGTAGGTGGAATAGAGAAGCGGTGCACTTCCCGTAGAATTCAGTTTTGTCACAAAAGCGTCAGATCCCCCATTGAACGTGGTATCAAAAGCTCCTGAAGTTGTCGGAAAATCCGGAGATTGTGTAAATCCCGTAACATAGGCGTTCCCTTCAGCATCCACGAAGATGTCAGTTCCTTGATCATCACTCGATCCACCTAAGTAGGTGGAATAGACAAGCGCACTTCCTGTGGGATTTAGCTTGGTCACAAAAGCATCAAAGGGACCGCCATTGTACGTGGTATCAAATGCTCCCTGTGTCGTCGGAAAATCCCGTGAGGTTGTAAGTCCAGTGACATATGCGTTCCCTGCGGCATCTACGGAGATGCCATTTCCTTGATCACTAAGCTCACCACCTAAATAGGTGGAATAGACAAGCGCACTTCCTGTGGGATTCAGCTTGGTCACAAAAGCATCAAAGGGATCGCCATTGTACGTTGTATCAAAAGCTCCGGAGGTGGTTTGAAAATCCATAGAGTCTGTGAATCCTGTGACATAGGCGTTGCCTGCAGCATCTACAGCAATTCCAGTTGCTTGATCAAAACCGGTACCACCTAAATAAGTGGAATAGACAAGCGCACTTCCTGCTGGATTTAGTTTGGTCACAAAAGCATCATAGAAACCGCCATTGTGCACAGTATCAAAAGCTCCGGAGGTGGTTTGAAAATCCATAGAGGTGGTATTCCCTGTAACATAGGCATTGCCTGCAGCATCCACAACTATGTCAATTCCTTCATCATCTTCTGTTCCACTCAAAAATGTGGAATAAAGCAATGCACTGCCTGTAGAGTTCAACTTAGTCACGAAAGCATCCTGTCCCAGGGAACCACCTTTGAACGTGGTGTCAAAAGCTCCAGGGGTCGTTGGGAAATCCGCAGAGAGTGTGAATCCCGTAACATAGGCGTTGCCTGCAGCATCCACAGCAATGCTAATCCCCTGATCACTATTTTGTGTTCCTCCTAAGAAAGTAGAATAAACAAGTGCACTTCCTGTTGGATTTAGCTTGGTCACAAAAGCATCTTGGAAACCATCGGACGTCGTCTGAAAAGCTCCGGGTGACGTCGGGAAATCCAGAGAGGATGTGACTCCGGTGACATAGGCGTTGCCTTCGGTATCCACAGCAATGCCCACCCCGGAATCATCACTCATTCCACCTAAGTAGGTGGAATAAACCAATCCCGGATCCATGATGAGAGGATAACACGAATCATACCCATTTTCGACTTTAAATCCGTAACAGTTTTTTCCCTGTTTCTGCTTCTTCAATTTAAAGGAACTGGGCACGGCTATCTGCTGACCGTTGATTTCCTGATAGCTGATAGGCCGCTCATCGATGAGTACTCCATATGGCGTTTCAATCTGAAGGTTTCCCTCATCATCGAGGGATAACCCATCTGCCCCACGATAGGTAAGTCGAATATCCTTAATGTTGGCACCCGGTTGGACCACAAACTCATACTTGAGTTGACCGTTCTTACCCTTGAAGACCAGATCGATTCCAGACCACAGATCCCGGTAGACGATCTTCTCATAGATAGAAAGATTTCTGATCCATTTCGCTGGATCGTTTCCTTTCAAGTAATTAACCTTTCCGGATCCCTCGGATTGTCCTTCAATCCTGACATCCGGATTTGCGTCAAGAAAACGTAAAGTAAGGGCCATCCCTCGACTCGCTTGATCCGTATTTGTAGCATCACCGTTCCTAAAATGGCTGGGGGAGGTATTCTCTATAAAGGAAAACACCACTTCTTCCGGGGTAAAATAGAACCCTTTGCCAGTACCTTGACTATAATATTGAACTCTCGAATCCATCTGACCCACATTAGGGACAAAGGTAAAGGGGTGGTTCCCATAGTTCTTGATGATAGCATCCTGTATTTCCTTAGTTGTCACTCTATCAACTCCCTCTTCATTCATTTATTTCATAAAAAAGTAATTCTTGTTATTATATGTAAATTTGTTGGTGCTGGCAGGGAAAGTGTTCTAGGTTAGGAATCTATTTTTGAACGTAAAGGGAGAAGATAAGAAGGGTGGACTTTTAATTTGTATATCAATGAATAACTCATTCATCTTGAATTAATATAGTTATCAAGACCTAAATTATAAAAATCCGTAAAAAATAAAGGAGAAAACATATTAGACATATATAATATGTTTTCTCTTTTTTATTCCATTAAAGCGCCCTTTTCTGGAAGATCATCATATCCTATTTTAGCTGGTTAGTTGTATAGAACAGTCTCGTTACACTATTGAGTAGTTCCGTCCACAGTTCTGCACAATAAAAAAGTCAGCATTTTTTTGCTGACATCTGATTATATGAATTAATTGTTATACAATATAAAACAAAAAATTTTTAGATACTACTCAAACCAAGTAGAAATGCACCATTATAAGTAAAAAACTTATGCCCACTTTAGTAACCATTTTTTTCTAACACACCCTATCCTCAATAGAATATTGTTGTCTTTATCGTTACAAATTAAAGTTAACATAATTATATTTAGCTAATGTTAATTGATTATAAATACTTTATTAATTCAGCAAACGCGCACGTTGCTCCATACCGACAATCACTTGATTCATCGTTTGAGCTTGCATAAGTTGTAAGACCCACATAAGAAAATGGCGAAATCCTTCTTTTGTATTTTCAAAGTAACAAGGTGAGCCAAACTCTAATCCTCTAAAATCCTGAGGTCTTGCTACATGTTTGAATTTTGCAATATCTACTCCGATAATAAGTGTTTTAGGAGTAATTTGAGCGATTTTCTTATTTTGGTTATAATTCATGATAGGCCTCCTGGTCATGATAGATTTGTCCTTTTCGCTGGCCAGCTTTGGGACATTTTAATCATACCAAGAGAACTTTTTGATACTCAAATCTCATTTTCATTCATTACAGGAATGCTTGCCCCTAGTGTTCGCTATCCCAAGCTATTACTTCCCAAACATGTCCGTTTGGATCTTTGAAATATCCAGTATAACTCCCGTCATCTGTTACACCTTCTTTAACAATACTCCCACCGGCATTTTCTGATTGTGATTTGACTTCTTCATTGCATTTGGCATTATGAGTTAGGATAAGGGTTGATTTAAAAGGCCACCAAATTGGAGGCTTTTTCATTTAATTTATTTTCTTTTTATTAATATAATTCAATTTTAGGAACATTCATTCCTTCTAGAACTACCCATTGCTCTCCTGCGGTCGTGCAGTACCATCAGGATAATTATTCCCATCATCACTCCCAAGATGCTACCTAACTCGGTGGTTAGTACATATGCAAGCGGGTACTCTAGAGCTGGTTGTGCATCGGGGCTTATGGCGGACAAGCGGTTAAAGAGGTTATAAGAGAACAGCATTCCCGACGAGATCCATGCTGCTGCCAAAGGAGGGAAGAACCTCTTCGACCCGCGGCGGGTGGTCAGTACCAACAAACCCCACGCCCCCGCGAAGGCCCACACACTGGTACTCAACGACAATAGATGCCACCATAAATCGCGATTATCCAACATAGCTGGGTTGATACCAATAGTTCCACCAACCGCCCAGAATAGCTTAATAAATCCAAGCAGGATACAGCCAGCCGCGACAAGCCTAGCCAAGGTGATATGCAGTTTCTGGCTGTTGCCCGGTAGTAATTCAATGTCGATTGGATCAGCAAATGCCTCTGGCCAACGCGCTTTAGCGTATCCAGCTAAGGCGAAAGGCAGGCAGATGCCAGCTCCAATTAGTGAGACCATTACGAAAATCTGCTCATATACCCAAACGTTGGCAGCTCCTGCCTGCTGATCGCGTATCATAGCAGCAGGACCAAGCACAGGTGCCAGCAAAAGCATAGGAATAAGTAAACCAGTACCTACCCAGACGGGCAGGGCAACCAACCAGGCGGGCAGTCGCTCACCCCATGTCATGCTAAAGGCCAGTGCTAACAGGATACCAACTGCAGCTAGAACCATTGTTACTGCGTTTGCAGTGCGCCAACTTGGGTCGCCCATTTGTTCTGTCGGCAGGAAGAGACCGAAAGTCCAGGCGATTTTAATTAACAAATAAGGCATTACCGCTATAGCGGCACCATACCCCCAAAATCTACGCTTCTTCATCAAATGTGAAATTGGTAGCTTTTTCATTACTGTCATGAGGTCACCTCGGCCACCAGACCAGTGAGTTCGTAAATCTCTACATCCACAATGAACAGAGCGCTTCCTATTAAACTCTCATCCAAATTTCTATTTATAACTATAAATAAACACCCCTTAAGAATTATAATTTAAACTGTTTTGGTTTTAATGAATCATAGGACTTTTCACGAAGATAATCATTTCCCCAATTACTCTCACCTTCAATACCCTAAAAACTGCTCTGCTCTCTTTAACTTTAACATAATATTCCAATTAGAAATCCCTTATTCTAAAAAATGAACAATACAAAAAGGAGTTCTATCCTTATTAGATCAACGCCTCTGTTAATTGAATTAGTTTCTTTCACGATTAATGCCAAATAAACTCTTCAATAATGATACACCCAACCAAATCAACAATATAAAAATAAAGTTTTCGAATAAGCAAACACCATATATAAATATGGGAGGTGAAGATTAGTTAAAGGTTATACTCCTCTTCGTTATTCATTTGCCTTACATCTTTTCCATACCAGCTTTATCATCTAAACAAGCATAAAAAAATCAGGAAATCGTCAATGATTTCCTGATTTTCCATAATTTCTTCCTATTATCCCTCTGAAAGAAACTGTCTTTATTAAATACGTCAAATCACTAAGCTATTTTTGTGCAGCTTAACTACTTCGGTGGTAATCGATGTAAGGTGAATAATTTCAAGGATACGTTCAAATTGAGTAAATAGTAGCCTTGAATGAGTCTAAAATGACCATTTAGTGACTTAAATGTTCACCTATCATTAGCAGAATCGCTTTCGAAATAATTAATCAAGCCTTCTTTCTTTCAAGCTCAAAAAGGTGTCCAACAAACGAAATTTCTTTGATGGTTACGAAAATGTTCCCGGTTGGTATTTTTAACGATATTTTTTCACCGATATTCTTTAAAAGAAGTTGCCTGCCTACCGGAGATAAAAAGGAAATAAAGCCACTATCCGGATCCGACTGTTCAGGGTAACAAATGACATAATCTTCTGTTTCGTTTTCCTCATCGTACAATACTGTGACCTTTGTCCCGATAAACACTTTCGGAAAAGATGAAATAAAATCATTTTTTTGATTTATTTTTAATAGGTTCTCAACTTCTAATACGTAAATATTAAAATAATGTTTTAATCGTTCTTGCATAGGGGTTGATGAGATATATAGATCAGTTAACTCTATAATGTTTTCATCAATATAATTTAACTGTTGAACGAAGTAGTCCTTACTTTGATGTACTTTATGGTTCATAGTATATAACCCCCAAGCTTGGATTAAACCTTTTGCAAAACTTCATTAATTTTTTCATTATTAACTCCTCCTATATAAAAAATAAACCTTCCATACAAGAAATCAGATACGTTTTATTGACGTTATCTGTATTTCTGTACAATGAAGGAGGACTATGCTCCTTTATCTAGTGGAAGATATTAGAATTAATACTACCATATTTTAACTTAAAAATCATGAAAAGTTGGAAGTGCAAAATAACACTTAAAAAGACGATAAGAGCGTGTGATATCATAAGCATTGCGTTGATATAGTGGGTTTGTTGGGTTTGATACCCCAAACAAACCGAGTTTTCGATCATTGGAGCACGAAGCGATTGGCACGATTCTTGGCTAAAGACAAGAATTCACCATATATAATCACTTATTAGATTCTACCTACAGTATTTCCCCGGCTATATGACAAATATTAAATTCCTCTAGGCACGCAACTGCATCAATAGGAGGAAAATATTTTTAAAATGGTTGAGCTTGATACAAAACAAGCAAAAGTAACATTTCCATTCACCATCTTATATTCCGCCATACCTTCTCTTTCGTTGCCGGTATTCCTCAAGCGCATGCAGAAATTCCTTCTCGGAGAAATCCGGCCACAACACATCGGTAAACCAGAACTCCGTGTATGCCAGCTGCCAGAGCAGGAAATTGCTCAGGCGTTTTTCCCCGCCGGTGCGAATAAGCAGGTCAGGGTCTGACATACCGGCTGTATTCAGGTATTCTGAAAACTGCTGTTCATCCACTTCATCCATTGACAATTTCGCATCGTTTATATCTGTGAACATTTTTTTCATGGCATTCAGAATCTCGCGTCTACTCCCATAGTTGAGCGCAAAATTCAGCTGAAGACCGTCATTGTCCCGGGTACGGTCAATTGCAAACTGTACGGATTCACGTGTATAGGCCGGAAGATTTTCCATATCACCGATTGCCTCAATGCGCACATTATTGGCTATAAGGTCTGGCAGATAAATATGTAGAAACTCCTTGGGAAGTCTCAATATAAAGTCGATCTCTGGCTTTGGACGTTTCCAGTTTTCCGTGGAAAACGTATAAAGTGTCAGAACCTTCACCTTGCATTTGACTGCTGCCTTGACAATTTTTACGACGGCAGATAGCCCTTCTTTATGGCCAGCAACTCTGGGCATGCCCCGCTTCCCGGCCCAGCGTCCGTTTCCGTCCATAATTATGGCAATATGATCTGGTGTATGATCTTCCGGATAATGGAAGAATTCTTTCGATTGTTTATTATTGAAAAAAGGAATTTTCATTGACATTGTCTGTCCCCCCAAAATGTTGTTGTTGATCTCTCAATTACCCTCCGGACACAGCATATTGTCAGAATGGGATTCAGGTGTCTTTATACTTCCAAAAACTCTATTTTTATAGAAGGAACTATTTCATTGATAACTTTTTCACCTATCTTGCTACGTTGAGTAAAGTTCAACCATTCACAATCTATCAGTGATTGTTTTAGAATTGGTGAAGTGAGTATCACTGAATCACATCGAACTATATTGTATAAGGGACATGGACTCTTTTATGTCTCTATTTTGATAATCTTTTAATCTACCTCAAAAATCAATTGAAAATTTGCTGAATAAGTCAAGTCACTTGATTAACCAGCGAAATTCTTCAAAGTCAATGATCTTACTATACTTAAGAAAAACCCAAACAAAAGTGTAAAGCAGGTGGTATCTAAAACACCTGCTTAGTTCATTATGATTCAATGAGTGTCTTCGTCGCTTTTGTATTCTAAAATATCTCCAGGTTGACATTCTAAAGCCTTACAAATCGCTTCTAAAGTTGATAATCGAATTGCTTTTGCCTTTCCATTTTTCAATATAGAAAGATTAGCCATCGTTATTCCAACCCTCTCAGAAAGTTCTGTAACGCTCATTTTTCGTTTAGCTAACATCACATCAATATTGATTATTATCGCCATTGTTATCACCTCAGACCGTTAAATCATTTTCTGATTTTATATCGATAGCTTCTTTTAAAAGCTTTTGAAGAACAGCAGCAAAGACTGCGATAACTATTGAAGCACCAATAATGACCATTCCGATTAATACGAGACCCGGCGCGTCATCCCACTCCGCTATGATATAGACGAATGGCAGGGCTACCACATACAAGCCACTGATTGTGATGGCACAGTTTTTGATTTTCTTTAGAGCTCTTACAGATAATTCCGAGAACGCTTGATTCTTGTCAATATAACTTAAAAGTCTTAATGCTTGATACAATGCCAAGTAAAACGGGATTGCCGATCCATACATAACAATTAAAATGGCAAATACCACATAAGCCAACTCTGCACCCTTTTTTGCTTCTTCAATTGCTTCATTCGCTATCTGAGGCAACAAAAATATGCACAAAGCAAGAATAGGAATGCCAATACAGATAACAGCTATCTTTAAAAATAATGTTGAACCTCGTTTCATAAAAAGCACCTCTCTTATTTATTGTCATTTTGAAATTTAACACATTATTTATTGTTTTTCAATAAATTTTTATTTATTTTTAATCCATTTTTATTGATAAATAATTTATGACAAAAATAAAAAGCATTTCTCATTACAAAGGAAATGCCTTTTTAAAACTTAAAACTATTCAATTTATAGTTGTTAAACTAACCTGCCACTTTAGTCGAATAAGAAAAAGGCTTCCGTTTGTGCAGCCAGATCTTTAAGAATCGCACCCGATAGTTTAATAAGCGTCATTTACTGAACTTAAAAGGAATATTAAAGTAATTTATTAAGAAGATGATAATTAATAAAGATATGATATAAGCTCGGAATGGTTTAAACTGATGCAGTGCAATTACTGAAAACATGACAATATCAAATAAAAAAGAATACCAAAATTTCCATCCATTTTGATAAGAGATTCTTCCGAACACCAATAATGTCCACTCAAAAATAATGTAAATTCCAGACCAAATCAATATGTAAAATGCTCGTTTAAACAATCCCTCTGGAAAATGGGAAAGAAATAGCAAGAGACTAACAGGCATCGTGATTAAAGCATATACAATTACGACCATTTCATGTCCGTATAAAAAATCAGGGTGGAACTTCCATAAGGTATTTTCTTTTACAATATATTCGTACAGTAATCCTCCCGTGGCAATAAAAAACATACTGGCATGGTATTGTCTCCAGTTTTTCCAGTTTCCCCACTTAAAGGAAGCTACAATAGTTAGAACCGCAATAGCGACGTGCATTAAAACAAACCCTTTCGAGTGTTTTACTAACATCATCCCCTATTTATTGAGAATTAATGTAAATGCATCAAGCTGATTAATATTGATTAGCTAGTTGGCGGTGAACAATGCTTCTTTATTACACACTTCTACCCCGTTATTTGAATAAGAAAATGCGATCCTTAATATACAGCTACATCTTTGTTCTACAAATTCTTCAATCATTCCAGTATTCCTTTTTCAATTATCTGGCCCTAAAATGAAATAAGCGCTGATCCTTGTTCCAGGATAGCGCCCGATTATTGAAGATCACTAAAGCTTCTAGTTTAGCTCTATAACTTTTTCTAAATAAACGGTTTCCAATGAGGTTCTTTTATATCTTTCTTATTTGGCTTCCTTACAAATTCAATACAGTCCTCATCACATGCTCCAAACTTAATGAAGTTCTTCTGTGCTTGCCTTAATGAAACTCCATTTGCTCCGTCTTCGTAATCAGGATCTCGAAATTGTAAACCGTCATCTTCCCAAAAGCATATCCTGCAAATTGCATATGTATCAGTTGGTTCTTCATTTAATGATTTATATCCACAGCAAGGACAAGTATATTTCATACAAAACCCCTTCCACTTCATAATTAAAGTATAAACAGTTAATCCAGATGTGATTAAAACACTGATTTTAATCATATTTTTTATTAGACTACTTAAACCAAACTTATTTCATTGAACGAAATAATCAAGGCAATTATTAATATAGGACAAATAAGGCAGCAATTTTGTAAAAATATGTCGATGTCGAACAGTTTTTTGATATTCTTTTTTTTCGTACTGTTCTGTACTTGATTTTAAGGATTCTTCTATTAAAAGTTGAAATAGATAGAGAATGACCAATGGAAAAACTGATAAGAAGTTATTAAAAGATTAATAACCAAAAAAATGGACTGTTGAAACAGTCCATTTTTTTTCAATTCTTGCTCCCTATAATTGAAGAACATTTATTTATTGATTTTTAATTTTAGATAAAAGTTTCTTTTGTACTCTATAAAGACCGAAAAATGCCTTCAATTCTTCTTAATACGGTAAGAGATATTTTCAACCGGTTGCTCTTTTTATGGTTGCTCACTTTTCGTTTTATTGCAGCTGATTGATCCTTTGATTGAATAAAAATTTACTCCCTACAAAAAATAACAATATGTTAATGATCAGGAGGAAAATAATGAGCAATATGATAAAGAAGAAACATATATTTATTCTTTTAGTCATTTTTTTAAGTGGAACGATTTTAACACTCCAGGAAAGCAACACTGATGCCTTTACAAATCAAGTTATTCAACGGGGGGCAGTTGGGGATGATGTAATTGAGTTGCAATCTCGTCTAGAGTATATTGGCTTTTACAAGGGGGGAATTGATGGTGTTTTTGGCTGGGGGACATATTGGGCGCTTCGGAATTTTCAATCTGAATTCGGACTCCCAGTCGATGGGGTAGCAGGTTTAAAAACGAGGCAAAAGCTAGTTAATGTGACGAAATATGATTACACTAAGGGGGCTGATCAAGCTCAAAAATCAACAGCCATTAATGTTCCAGCAGGATTTTCTCAAAATGACATTCAACTCATTGCAAATGCTGTTCATGGAGAAGCACGGGGTGAACCATATATTGGACAAGTTGCGGTCGCAGCTGTTATTTTAAATCGTGTTAAGAGCCCGACATTTCCTAATACAGTATCTGGTGTTATCTTTGAACCGTTGGCTTTTACTGCGGTGGCTGATGGACAAATTTGGCTGACTCCTAATGAAACATCAAAAAAAGCTGTACTTGATGCCATTAATGGCTGGGACCCTACAGAAAATGCGCTTTATTATTTTAATCCTGATACGGCAACAAGTAGTTGGATATGGGGAAGACCGCAAATAAAACAAATTGGGAAACATATTTTTTGTAGATAGGATGATAGATGAATTTTGAATCAATTTGTGAATTAAAATACGATAATTTATAAATTATCAAGACCTAAAATGTAAAAAATCATAAAAAAAGGGTGGTACATATTAGTCATGTATAATATGTACCACCCTTTTCAAAATCTACACTATTACAGGGGCACTCTGCTAATAAGTCGAGTAGAAGGGGGCCTTTCTACCTTACGGTAAATTGTACTCCATCCCCTCACAGAACCGTGCTTGCACTATTAATGCACACGGCTCCTCCTAGTCATCGTTCACAGAATGTAGCTAATTTCTTTTCTTAAATCATATATATTCACTTTAATTTTCGGTGAAGGTAGTGGATATTTATCAAGAAATAGTCTGAATTTATCCCATGTAAAGGATTTCCTTTGACTTCTTCTATTGAGCCATTTAAACAGTAAGTTCTCGATTTTATCTTTGAAGTTGCTAACATTTAGGGTATTATCAGTTATGCAATAATAGTTGTAATAACCTATAAGCGAGCGTCTAAATCTGTCCATGATCATATGAATATCTTTATTTCTATTCTTCTTCAGCCATTCTTTAGACTCTTTTAGTTTACCTTGGACTTTCTTCCTACTGGATTTCCGTTTCACCCGAAATTTCCCTTGTTTGCTTTTCCCGCAATAGTGTGTAAAGCCTAGGAAATCAAAGGTCGCTGGTTTACTATTTCCCTTTTGTTTTGCATATTTCTCAGCAAACCGCCCGAAGGGAATAATTTTGGTTTTATCCTCGGCAATTTCCAAGTTAAATTTCTTTAATCTACATTTTAATGATTGGAAGAATTCCTGAGCTTCGCTCTGATATTGAAAACAGCACACAAAGTCATCTGCATACCTTACTATATATGCCTGCCCCTTGCATTGTTTCTTGACCTTTTTCTCAAACCATAAGTCGAGGACATAATGGAGATACACATTGGCTAATACCGGAGATATTACTCCACCTTGCGGTGTGCCATTGTCTGTTTTGTATTTCTTACCTTCCTCCATGTATCCACCTTTAAGAAACCTACCAATTATTCTTAATAGGTTGGGGTCAGCAATTCGCAGTTTTAAGAACTCCATCATCCATTTGTGGTCAACGTTGTCAAAGAATCCTTTAATATCGACATCAACTACATAATTTACTGATCTCTTTTCAATATAGAAGTTCAGTATTTTCAAAGCATCATGGCAACTACGGTTAGGACGAAACCCAAAGGAACAATCTAGAAAATCATTTTCAAAGATGGTATTTAGTATCTTTGTAATGCCTTTTTGAACAATCTTGTCTTCGTGTTCCGGTATTCCTAATGGTCTTTTCTTATTTGAATTGAGCTTCGGAATATACATTCTCCTTACTGGAACAGGACGATAACTTTTGCTTTTAAGCCTACTTACTAACTCCTCTATGTTTTCTTCTAAATTTTCACCGTATTTCTCTTTAGTTGTACCGTTAATCCCGGTTGCTTTCCTATTGGGTAGTTCATGATGACATTGAGCTAGTACTTGCTTATTTAATAAATGTGCAAGTGATGTGAATTTCATTTTAGGATCAGATTTTGCTAATTCTGCTATCCTTAGTAGTTTTGTTTCCATTTAGTTATACCTACCTCTGTGTGTAGTAAATGTGTCCCTAGCAAGGGTGATAACTAGGTAGCAGCCTTTCCTCCATCGGCATTACCCAACTTCATTGGTACTACGCCGCTATCCGACTCCCTACATCGGCATTTGGTTTCCTTGCTTTTTATCGCTTGTACACCATACTCTTCTAAAAAAAGAAAAGACCGGTAGGGTCTCCCAAGTTGCCGTATCATATCAATGTATAACGTGCCAAGGTCTATGACTCCAGAGAGGTTTTACCCTTCTTGCCTTTATCGAAAGATAAAATGTAGCTTTCTGCAGCGCTTAAAGCATCAGCCCTCTCGATTTACAATCATTATGGAGCTCAATCCCTTCAACCAGTTGGCTTTCGGCCCGCCACCTAACTGTCTACGCTTAAAGACTAAAGTTACCTTTAGTCCTCCAAGACTCTACGAGCGAATGGCTAGTTCTTACTCGACGGGAATCCCACCCGTTATATGATACGACCTAAGCTTGGCCGCACAAGCGCCTGATTCTTGAAGATCACTAAATCTACTGGTTTAGGTCAATAAAGTTTCTTTTTCATTCTTCAAATTATTCTAACCTTTTGCCAAATCTTCACGATTGATAGCTTTTGGTGGTTGTTCCATCCAACCATGGTCAATCATAATATTAGCAGCGTCTTCTACATATAGCCCAATATCCAAATGGAATTCAGTATACATTTTAGCAATATCTTTCCTTCCATTAAGTGATATTGCATTTGCAATAGATCTAATTCTCATGGAAAACATTTCTATTTTATGCCATAACATTAATTTATCAGAAAAAGGAGAAATTGTTGAAATACTCACTAGGTCATCCAATAATGGATGAGATGGTAAGTTCTCTTTATGTAATTGTTGTGCATAGGCCTCTATTTGTTTATTAGTCATTTCCACTCCTCTTAAAAAAAACTTTTGAATTTCCTCCGTTTTAGCTACTTGACTAAAACCAATTAATAAAGCCCTACTTGTAACATTATTTTCAATATTATCATAAAGATGGGTAATTTCTAATGCATGAAGAGATCTAATATTTCCAAAAAACCCATTTAAATAATTTTGTTTTCTTATAAAATCTACTTTTTCTGGTGTCGGAATTTGTGGTGGTTTTATATATAATCCTTTTGCTATTAATAAATCATTAATTTCAGTTATTAAATTTACTGTAGAGTTAAAGATATTGATAAAAAATTCTCTTATATCTTCTCTTGTCATTATAGGAATAGCAATTGAATAAATGCTCATCCCTGCTTTACACGTATATTTCAAGTAATGAAGATAAAAATCATCTAAAAATAACCTTGGGGCAGTTAAGTTCACATCTTCATCCGTAAATCCAATCGGTATAGGAAAGTTGTCTTTCATAAATATTTCTTTAATATTTTCCACAATTTTCTCACTTAAATTCAGGGCGTTTTCTACAACCTTTTTGATATCTTGGTCATCGATATGTTGAAGATAATAACTAAGAACACACTTTGACAAAGTATTCCCCGTATAAGTTGTCCAAAGCTTTCCCATTTCGGCTGATGTTAATTTTCCATTCACATTTTTGGTATTATCCATCATATGACTTATCCTCCTATATTAAATCTATAAATAAAAGTATTCCCTAAATTATTCAAGAATATGGCCCGATTGTTTAATAGAATGACTCGTATTTTTTATAAATTTTATTACTTTATAAACGACTTTATTGTAAATGAAACAACTTTTTTGTCCCTTAACAAATCGTTTAACAATCTGGATCTCTATAAGTTTAGTTTATGTAAAAGAAGAACATGTCCTTAAATATGAATCGTCATAGTCTTCAGCCTTGAACTTTGTACATCCTGCCCTGCAAAAACAAAAAAGAAAAGCCTAAACTTCTCTAAAGCCTTCAATCATATCCCTGACCGAAAAGCCAATGGTGTGCATCCTTCCAGCTGCTTGAACTTAGCATTAAAATAGGTTTGATGAGAATATCCTGTTAACCGTGAAATTTCGTCTAACGGTAAATCGGATTCATGTAATAGGCGTTTCGCTTCTCGAATGCGTACTTGATGCAGTGTATCTCGGAAGGATTGTCCTGATTCAGTTGCAAAACGGCGGCTTAGTGTGCTTTTATTGATGCGAAGCACGTCAGCACATGCCGCTAAATTCCACTGAGCATCCCAATAGTTTGATTCAATCAGCGCCTTTACTTTTTCCACTAACGTCCCTCTGCCTTCTTGACCTTCATCATGACCAGATTCTAGTAATTGTGTCGTAAACGTAAGCAACTCTGAAACGATTTGGTAAATCACTGGCTTTTGGATAATATGCTGAAAAATATGATGATAGGCCGTTTCCCATTCTGCTTCCTGCCTCTTGTAGGCTTTCATATAGCGGCGAATTTGCGCGAGAACGCTAGTAAGCCGGATTCGAACCATAGATGGACTCGGATACGGTTTTCGATAGGTGAAAAATTCATGCTCCACCCACTCCCGAATCGCTTTTGTATCCCGCTTCTCAAGCATTTCGATCCATTGGCGCTGCTCAAGCGGTGTAAGTAAGGGATCCATATCCAACCAGCCTGACCATTCATTTTCTGCCAAAATAATATCATATCCTTCGAAAAAGACTTGTTCAGTTAGCTGCTTTGTATGTTGATAAACATCTTTTATCGTACCTTTTTCAGTTGATGTATTGATAACAAGGGCAAGCGGCTCCTCCATCTGATCCTTCCAGTGTGTCAGAAAAGTACGGTATTCTTCCATAAGCAGGATCGATTCTTCCGTTTCATGGATCCCGAATATGAACTCAGATACGGCAAAAAATCGATGCTTTCCCGTAAAGTGATAGCCTTGTAACGTATCATGGACAAGGGGCAGTGTGTGTCCATGCGGCGTCAAAAAGGCCGACATAATGACAGGTTTTGGATGAGTGTGTTCCGCTAAGAAAAAATCAACGTAATCAATGCCAACAACACTTTCTGGTTTTTCCATTTTACGATTTGGTGATTGCTGCTGCTCGTTTCTGATTTGAAACCGTAATTGCTGAATTTGTTTGATTAAATCTGTCGGAGAAAACGGGCGAAACAAAATATCCTCTGCATGTAAGCGAAGTCCGCGATAGGCAACTTGAAAAACCCTCTCAGATGAAATACCGAGCCAGCGGATTTTGTTCGTTTGTAACGTATCCTTTAGCGTCTCATCATCCAAAGACCATTTATCCATATCTAAAATAAGAAAATCCGGCTTATCACGTCCAAGCGCCTTGGAAAGCTCTATTAGATCATCCCATATCGTCAATTGAATGCCTGTTAAATGTGATTGAACAATCCAGCGTATTCCCTGTGCTTCAAGTGAATCCTTTGCCACCATATAAATTTTCATTGGCAATCACCTCGTATTTATTAAAAATCAACATTATGTGATTTGAACAAAATCAGTTTTACTAGTTTAGTAGTAAGATAACATGATCCATTTCCCCATCTTTAAGTAAAGGCACAAAGAAAAGGGGACTATATCCATGTCATCACTAAAAAATGATTTCACGATATCCCCCCTTTTACTTCAAATCCTTTGGATAAATTATATGTGATTTATTCCTAAACCAATCGTTTCATGTTCAGAGCCTTTAACAGGTGCACCTATTGTGCCATATAAGGAAACAGCAATCCAATCTCCCTCTTGCTCATTATCATATGGGTTTCCCCGTAAAATCGCAAAAGATAAACCAACTGTTCTTAGTACAGTACCTAATTGCACTTGACCCCTTGTTACGCCATGCAGTGCTTCAATAATCGCATGGTATAATGCATGTGATTCACGATACACGTCCGACTGGATAATCCCATTTTTCTTAGCAGCTGTTTCAATTGCTGCTACTACTTTATGCGCATCCATCGAACCAACTTTTCCTGTACATCCCTTCCAATTCGACTGCTCGAGCTTTGCGAGTTGTTCAGTTGAATCCTCAGAGAGTAAAAGAAGTGTCGCATGTCGACCTATACGACGATCTTTATGTAATGCCATATAAACAACTCTTTCTTTTTTTAAATTATATTGACATATTAAATAACTAGATTCATTGTAAGCGCTTCACAAAAAGGTGTCAACATAAGTTTATAAATTTAACAAAATAACAAAATGGAAAACTAGTTCGTTTACCTTTAAATATAGTTTGCTGCTTAAGAAATTCACTCAAAATTTCCCCTATGGATATTTAATTCTTTTTCCATTTGCAGCAACTCGTTCTATCATGGTAACTTATATTTTCTCCACAAATGTTCCTTTTTTAATGGAAAGCTCCTTCAAATGGGCAATAGCACGAACTAGAAAATCGGGTTTACCAAAACTTCCGGATTTTAAGACGATTAACATGTGACGTCCCACAGCCAATCCAGATGGTAAACCAGTCTCAATCTCGCTAAGTACATAGTTCCCTTTTATTCCTAATTTTCGGCTGACAGTTCCGGAAGTATCTCCACCCGCTACTATCAATCTCTTTAAACCAGTGGCATTTGCAATCTGTCCTGTAACATCAGCCAACATTGCCGATACCATTTTACTTATTGTTAAAGGATCGATCTTTCGTTTCAAACCCATTTCCTTTGTTTCCAAAACGACTTCTTCTCGATTATTTGCCATAATTAATATGTCTTTACCTTGTCTTAAAAGTAGCTGAGCTTCCTCAAAAACACGTCTTACTTCTTTCTCACAATCTGCAGGACTAAAAACGTTGCGAGAATCTAGTACAACACAAGGAACCCCACTAGAGATAAGAGTGTTGGTCTGTGCTTTCGTCTGAGGGGTTAAACTACCAGAGACTACTAAAACGCCAAGGTCATCCGTTATATCTAGATTCGTTAAGGAATGATTTATCGGCTGAACTTGCATGAACTTAGGCAGCTCCTCAGCAATGGCAGAGCTTCCAGCAAGAACTTTATAATCATGAACGGCTTCTGCAACAATTGTTAAATCTGCCTGTGATTCGCTATCAATAATACAGTAGTTGAAATCCTTCCGTTTCTCCTCAATGGCTTTTCGTAAAACTGTTGCTCCTTGTCTGACTGTCTCAAGATCTACAAACGTTACTTTTCGATTCGTTTGACCTTGCAATATATTGACCAGATTCGACTGATTCATTGGGTGTACTGGATCGTGATAAAATTCTGAGTTTTCCAAAAGTTTTCCATACACTGTATGGATCGCATTTTTTGTTTGTCTTCCGTTTTTAGGAAATGCAAGACTGATAACAGCAAATTCCTCACCAAGAGCATCTAGCATGGCATCAAATTCTTTTCCTATATTTCCACGAAAGACGGAACATGTCTTGTTAAAGTATAAAGAACAATCCATCTTCTGCAATGCTTTTGTAGCTTTATATACTTTTTCATAACTAAGGTCCGGGGAATCTAAACGACTGTCCGTATCAATAATCATGACATTCGAATCCACTTCAAAGTTGTTAACTTCATCATAAGATGCAATTTTTACAGAATATTGATTTTTTCGAAACATTACCCCTATATCATTTGCACCAGTCGTATCATCTGCAACAACACCTATTGTTTTTATCACATCTATTCCTCTTTTCTATCAAAAAGATATTTTATGCTCTAGTATAGACAATAAAATTAGGGTACTTGTATGCACTGGATTCAGTCATTCTTGCTCCCACTAAATGCTGGTCGTTAATGCTAATACATCACAATGATTTTATTGCCCCTGTTATGCTCAGGCTATATACACCACGCCTAGAAGCATCATCCAATGTTTCTCAATTAGTAGTCTTGCCGACTAATCTTTTTCTCGGCTTGTAATGGGAATCTTCCAGAAAACCTTGGACAGTTTTTTCCGGAATTCTCCTCAACTGAACTCCTGACTCTTTTGCTTTTAAAATCATCCGGCAGGTCATTTCTAATGTTTCTAGTCTCATCCGCGCTTCAGAAATACTATCATCAAATACGACAACCCCATGATTTCGCATCATAATAATATTTGCTTCTGGAGCTTTTTCACTTACTTCATCTGCTAGCTCTTGTGACCCCGGATGATAATAATCCACATAAGCGATGTTTTCGAGATAATACATCGTTTCTATAAACAATTCAGAAAGAATTGGTTCGTTGCTGCATGCAAACAAGGTTGTATAAAATGGCGAAGAATGCAAAATGGCATTTACATCTTTACGTTCACGGTAAATTCCAAGATGCATCGGTGTTTCTTTTGAAGCTTTTCTTGCACCTATTTTTTCACCTGTATCAATTCGGCACTCTACAAAGTCCTCCATGCATAAATCTTCCATAAATGTTCCAGATGCTGTAATGACCATTCGATTTTCATCAACACGAGCACTAATATTCCCTGATGTTCCCCAGGCTAAGTGATTGGACATCAGGTAATGACCGGTCGTAATTAGTTGTTGTTTTTCATCCATCATAATTTCTCCGCTTCTATTCTATTAAGGACCTTTCTTTTCAGAAGGACCTTAGTATTTTGTCTTTTCCTTATAAGTAACACATTCTTTTATTCTCATTCACTCCTAAATGAGAGGAGCTAAAATCTATTAAATTACCATGCGATTGAAATAGCCCCTGTAATCAAGGCAAACACGATGAACATAAGTGATAGAATTGTAACCGGAATAAGAGCATAGCGTTGAAATTGCCCTAAATCCCTTCTAACAAGCTCTAATAAGACCCATAATGGGGCTGAAGTAGGTCCCATAGAGTGCAATGGCTGCCCAATTACTGCCGCTCTCGCTATTTCTATTGAATCAATCCCATATTGTGAAGCTGATTGTGCTAGAACAGGCAAAGCACCAAAAAAGAAAGCGTCATTTGACATTAGGAAACTTAACGGTAAGCTGATCAAAGCAACGATAAGTGTAAAGAAAGGTCCAAATGAATCAGGAACAATTGTCAGAAGATCCGATGCCATTGAATCGACCATTTTTGTCTCAGATAAAATACCTGTAAAAATCCCTGCACCTAACACCAGCATAACGACAGGTACAGCATGACTGGCATGTTCTTTAATAACGGGCTTTTGTTTAGCAAGATTAGGATGATTGACTGAAAGAGCAATAACAAAACCTATGATAAATAAAACAGGTAGTGGTGCTAATCCTAGTACAAGGGCTACCATAAGTGTAAGCGTTAACAGAAAATTGAACCAAACGAACTTAAAATTCTTACCTTGTTCTTCCTCAACAGCTGCTGCTAGTTCATGATTCGTTTCAAATTCTTTATTAAATTTCTCGATTTGGATAATACCGATTCTTTTTCTCTCCATCCTTCCCATTATATATGCAGTCAGAATAATCCAGGCTGATCCGCATAAAATGGCAGGAATGAGTGGTGAAAAGTATTCTGTAGCATCAAGTCCTAATACACTAATCCCTCTTGTCGCTGCTCCACCCCACGGTGTCATACCTGAAATCGTTCCTAAAGACATTACTGCTATTGTAGCTAGTATTAATGGATTGATACCTATTCTTTTATAAATTGGTAACATGGCAGAACAAATAATCATGTAACTAGTGGTTCCATCTCCATCCAAGGCCACTAGTAAAGCTAGAATGGCTGTTCCTATGATAATTTTTACAGGATCACCTTTAGCCACTTGTAAAATCTTCCTGGAAACTGGGTCAAATAAACCTGCATTCATCATAATTCCAAAATATAATACAGCGAACAAAAGAAGCACAGCAGTAGGTGCTACAAGCTTGATTCCTTCTAACATCATGGGGCCTAAATCCTTGCCAAATCCGCCTATTATCGCAAATATAGTGGGAGATACAACAATAGCAACAAACGCCGACATACGATTGGTCATAACCAAAAACATGAAAAGTATAATAGTTGCAAATCCTAATATAGATAACATATTTGACCTCACTTTTAATGTATTTGTTTTCGAATCACATTTAACTAGTAGTCTTTTTTTAAGGCTGTTTACGTAAACTTTGTTACTTTTAACTAGGATTACGTGTGGTTGATTTCTGCTCCAGGCTGCTCGCTTTCCGCGGGGCGTGCGGTGAGCCTCGTACCTTCCGCTCTAAAAACCTATCAATGTTTACCTACACAAAAACTATTTATTATACTAAAATCTATTAGAGAAAAGTCTTTTTTAATAAAATAAAACCAACCTCAAAGATTCTTTTTAGATGATCGATTTCTACCTGTTCTCAATTGGAATCATTTAATTACGATTACTTTCAGTGTGAACCCAATGTAAGCGCGACCATAAATTACCTACAACAAATCTATTGAACAATCCCCTATCACTTAAAATGATTGACTATATTCTTACATGATTAAGCGTCTAATTTATATACATAGCTTCCAGATTAAAATACTCTCTATTCTATTAAGGTGGGAACACACCTCCTTAAAAAATGTTTTTAAGGAGGTGATTCCAACATATCCTCAAGGATATCTCAAGTAAGGTTTTTTCAATTTTATATAGCTGTCCATCCACCATCTACACGAATCGTTTCCCCTGTAATAAAATTAGCCATATCCGAAGCCAAAAATAGTACCGCACCCGTTACATCATCCGGTTTAGCCAATGTTCCCAACGGAATACGACTTAATACATCCTGATAAAAGCCTTGATCATCAAACATTTTTTTCGTAAAATCCGTTTCAATAAAAGTTGGCGCAACCGCATTTACCTTTATTTGGTGTTCAGCCCATTCGATTGCCAGTGCCTTTGTCATCTGTACTGCCCCGCCTTTACTTGAACAATAGGCAGCACGTTTGATATAGCCTACAAAAGCCATCTGCGAAACAATATTAATGATCTTACCTGCCGTACGTTGTTCAGTCATATACTTCCCCGCCCGTTGTGAGCAGAAAAAGGTGCCTTTTAAATTCGTATCCAACACACGATCCCAATCTTCTTCGGTTACTTCTAATACAGGTTTAGGAATGTTAATGCCAGCATTATTGATCAGTACATCAATCTGACCCAGACGATCATTTGCAGAATCAATCATGTTGTAAATTTCGTGAACGTTTTGTATATCAGCTGTTAGGTAAAAACAGTTTGGATTAAACTCCTTTAGTTCCTCTGTTGTTATACGGAGATCTTCTTTGTTCCTACCCGTAATGACAACATCGGATCCCAATTTAGCAAAAGCAAGAGCAATATCTTTGCCAATTCCTTTGCTTCCTCCAACAACAATCACTTTCTTCCCTTCTAGTTCAGAAAAATAAGTCATTTCTTTTCCTCCCGCATACCTATTAAAAAGATGGAGTTCAGATAAAGAGTAAGATTAAATGGTGACAAAAGATGGTGTCTCCACTGAACCGTACGCTTCTTCATAAATTTTTTGAATTTCTTTTACTGTCAACCACCTTGGATTATTATTAAGCAAACGATCTACTTTGCTTGCTTCTTCAGCAAGTCCAGGGATATCTGCTGGAGTAACACCTACATCCTTCAGACTTGCAGGAATGCCTACATCTTTTGATAATTTCGCTAACGCATGAACAGCACGATCTGCAGCTTCCCGTAGTGATAACCCTTCCACATTTTCTCCCATCGCGCCAGCTACTTCTGCAAATTTCTCTAAATCAGCGACTGCATTATATTTCATGACAAATGATAATAAGAGAGAATTAGCGACTCCATGTGGAACTTTAAATTTCCCACCTAGAGGGTAAGCAAGTGCATGCACCGCTCCAACTCCTGCATTTCCAAGAGAAATACCTGCAAGTAAGCTTCCCATTGCCATGTCTTCACGTGCTTTTACATCCTTTCCGTTATAAACAGCTTTACGAAGAGAACGGGAAATGAGCTTTATGGCTTGCAAGGCAATTCCATCTGTTAGTTCGTCTGCGCGAATGGCGGTGTAGGATTCAACAGCATGAACAAGTGCGTCCATCCCTGTTGCTGCAGTAACTGCAGGAGGAACCGTCAAGGTCAGCTCGGCATCCACAATCGCTACCTTAGGAAGCAAATAAGGACTGACAATTCCCTTTTTCACCATATCACGCGTATCTGTAAAAATAGCATTATACGTAACTTCCGAACCTGTACCAGAAGTTGTAGGAACTAGAATCGTAGGCACCCCTGGGTTACCAATTTTTTCGATTCCGACCATATCACGAACATTCCCCTTATTCGTCAGCATGACAGAGAGTACTTTCGTGATATCTAGCGCACTTCCTCCGCCAACTCCAACAAGTAAGTCATATCCTTTGCCTTCCATTTGAGTAACCATTTGTTCTAAGTTTTCAAAAGGAGGTTCCGGTACGACATCATCAATAATATCTGCTCCGAGGCCTACAGCCTTCAATGGCTCAGTCACTTTGGACAGTAATCCGGTTTGACGAATAATCTTATCTGTTACGATAATCACTTTCGTTGCGTTCAATTTTTTGGCTTGTTCTCCAATTTGTGCAATAGAACCTGTTCCGGTAATTAGCGTTTCCGCTGTACGAAAAAATGTAGTACCCATGTTAAATTCCTCCTTATCCTAATTTGATCCCCACAAATTTGATCTCGGTCATATCTTCAATGGCATATTTTACGCCTTCTTTTCCTATACCACTTAATTTCACGCCTCCGTATGGATAGTTATCTTGGCGATAAGTTGACGTCTCATTAATCCAAACGCCACCAGTTTCAAGACCGTCAGCAACTCTCATTGCGCGGTTTATATCTGATGTAAACACACCAGCTTGCAGTCCAAACACTGAATCATTCGCCATTGCAATCACTTCTTCTTCTGTATCAAACGGAATAACCGAAACGATCGGTGCAAAGGTTTCTTCACATACTACTTTCATGTCCGGAGTAACATCGACAAGGACTGTTGGCTCAAGCAATGTCCCTTCTCGATTACCACCTGTTGCAACCTTTGCTCCTGCTTTTACGGCTTCCTGAATCCACTCTTGGGCACGAATTACTTCCTTTTCACTAATCATTGGTCCAATATCCGTTGTTTCTTCCATTGGATTACCGAGGACTAATTTTTCTACAAGAGATACATATTGATTTAAAAATGTTTGATACACTTCACGCTGCACATAAATACGCTGAGCTGAAATACAAATTTGGCCTGAGAAAGCAAAGGCTCCACGGACGAGCCCAGTAGATGCTGCATTCAAATCGCCATCGTTGAAAATAATGTTTGGAGAGTTTGATCCAAGTTCCAATGTTACTTTTTTCAATCCGGCTTGCTGACAAAGTTTCATCCCTACAGATGGACTTCCTGTAAATGTAACCTTACTAATGCGAGGGTCAGTTACTAGAACATCACCTATTTCTGAACCGTTTCCAATCACTAAATTTAGAGCACCCTTAGGCAGTCCAGCTTCTTCGAAAAGTTTGACAAGCATATAAGAGGAAAGAGGCGTTTTTCCCGCTGGTTTTAATACAACAGTATTTCCTGCTGCAAAGGCAGGAGCTAGTTTATGCAATGCAAGATTTAACGGAAAATTGAAAGGTGTGATGGCTGATATAACACCAATTGGATGGCGGCGAACCATCCCAATTCGATTTTCACCACCAATCGCAGCATCCATCGGCACGAGCTCACCTTCAATTTTTTTCGCTTCATCTGCAGCGAAGCGAAGAACTTGGACTGCACGTCCTACTTCACCTCTTCCATCACGGATTGGTTTACCTGCCTCTAAGCCAAGGATTCTTGCAAATTCTTCTGTTCTTTCTTCTAATAATTCAGCCGTTTTACGAAGAATATCCGCTCGTCGATATGCCGGCATTTTCTTCATTGTTTCATGAAAAACTTGATATGCTGTTTCAATCGCTTTTTTAGTATCCTCTTGTGAAGCTAAATGTACTTTTCCAACGACTTCTCCATTAAATGGGCTAATGACTTCCAACGTCTTTTCTTCTGCTTGGGTAACTTCTTTGCCATTTATAATGGAAGTAGCTTTCATTAATTCAACATTTATCATATAACGATCCTCCTTTTTGTTATTTCAGCGATAATTGATTTAACGCTAATTTCAGGACTTGTTAAGATTGGTACTGTAGTAAAATCGAGCGTTTCCAATGCTCTTACCATACTAAATTGTGCAAACAGAATGACATCACAATCACGATTTAACTCCTGTACCTTTTGGTGTATTAACTCGTCATGTTTTGAACGATTCCCATTTTGCAAAGCATGAAATGCTTTTGGAATAATCACTGTTTGAATGATGACATCCTTCTGTTTATTTGAAGAAATGGTTTCCAGCAATGTTTTTGTTGTTGGCCCTGCTGCTTCTACTGTAGCAATGACTCCAATTCGATTCCCCATATCTATTGCTTTTTCCAACATACTTAAATCCGCACTTAATACGGGTATTTCAAATAAGTGGCTTATTTCAGCAACGACTGGAGTAAAAGATGAACAAGTTAATAGAACTCCTTCTACACCACCCATCACTGCTTTTTCTACCAAATTCAATAAACGTCGGGCCATATTTCTTGTCACAATTCCAGTTTCATTCAATTCATAAATAAGACTTTCATCCATAAAGTTCACCAGTGTAACTTGTGGTGCATGAACTTGAAAAGCGTCTAAAATTGGCTGAACTGAGTTCATCGTCGCATGGATAAGTCCGATTCTATACTCTTCACCTGACAATGTACTACCTCCTGATCAATGTTGAATTCGCTTTCAAACAGTGCATTCATAAAGCCATTGGACTTATTTAAATGACATTCGAAAATTTAGGTGTTAATAAGTGTGAATTAAATGTATTATAATTTTAGAAATTAATAAAATATTGAATTTCTATAATATTCAATAGATTTTTTCGATATCAAGGAGGGATCTTCCCATGGATAAAAAAGACTGGCTTATTTTACAAACGGTTTATGCTGAAAAAAATATTACAAAAGCTGCTGAGCTTCTATATATTTCCCAACCTACTCTAACGTACCGCTTACAACAAATTGAAAAAGAATTTGACATTAAACTGTTTTATAGAGGAAGAAGAGGGGTTGATTTTACCGAACAGGGGGAATTATTGGTCAAATATGCCAAAGATATGCTTAAGCAACAGCAAGAAATGGAGGAATTGCTGTGGAATTCAGGAAACGAGGTCCGTGGAACATTACGATTAAGTGTTTCAAGAACATTTGCTTTTTACAGACTGCCACAAATTCTAAAAGCTTTTAATGAAAAGTTTCCTAAAGTTGAATTTCATGTTAATACCGGTGTAAACATAGACGTCGTTCAATCCATTTATAAACAGGAGGCACATATTGGTATCGTGAGAGGTGACCACAGTTGGCCAAGTAAAAAAATAACGATTACAGAAGAAAACATTACAATTCTTTCATCCGAAGAAATAGATTTAACAGATCTTCCCTCAAAACGAAGAATTAGTTATAAAACTGATCCCACCCTGGAAATGGTCATTGACAACTGGTGGAAGGAACATTTTTCTACTCCCCCAATCAGTAATATGAATGTTGATAATGTAGAAATAGCAAAAAGAATGGTTCTTAACGGACTTGGTTATTGTATTGCACCAAGTATTGTTTTAGAGAAAAACGATAAGTTACACAAAATCTTTTTAAGTGATACAACTGGCTCTCCAATCATTTGGAAAACTCGTATTTTATATCGTGAGGAACTTATGGAGTTAGCGATGGTAAGAGAATTCGTTCATTTTCTTCAGGAATACCACTGCCATTACTTTGAAAATGAATCTCTCAATTGAAAACTTAGGTAAGTACTTTATTTATTAGTCATTTGATTTAAAAAGCTTTTATGCACTTCTGATATTTTTGGTTAGCGAGAGTGAGGGATATTTGCTTACGCAATATATACTAGAAGCACCCTGATTTCCACATATTCTTTCTCGCCAATAACATTCCAAATATCATGTTTCTCTTGTCTGAAATGATCGTTGAAATGTTTATTTTTTTAACCGTAATATTTCATGCTTTAAGGTTCATTATTCATTAAGATCACTAAACACGCATGGACCTTCCTGCCTATTAAAATAGTAAGCCTGAATAATACTAGTCACATTATGTTTAGAGTCGTATTTCATTTTGCTCAAGTGACTTTAATTTAAAGCTACGAAGATTTTACATTTTTAAGCAATAGAAGACATTTCGTTCATAAGAAATAGAAAAATTTAATCGCTTTGTATCAAAAAAATATATTTTATTAATTTCTAGTTTTATATTACATTAATCATATAAAGTTCAGATCTTCTAAGAACTCTTGGATTTATTCTCAATTATACAAAGAGAGGAATGTTAAAAAATGACTGTTTATCGTCTTGGTGTACTAGCTGGTGATGGGATTGGCCCGGAAATTGTAAGCGCTACAGTTAATGTATTTAAAGCAGCTGCACATAAAGTGGGAGTTAACATTGAATGGATTGACCTACCTATGGGATGGGAAGGTATCAATAAACACAACGATCCCCTTCCAGAGGTCACCACAAATGCATTAGAAAACACTCATGGTTGGATACTTGGTCCTCATGATTCTGCTGCATACCCACCGGAGCATAAGGTGAAACTTAACCCAAGTGGTGCACTTCGCCATACACTTGATTTATTTGCAAACATTCGTCCAGCTAAGACAATGCCAGGTATTAAGAGCGTTTTTGGGGAAGCTGATTTGGTTATCTTCCGTGAAAATACGGAAGGATTTTACGCAGACCGAAACATGTTTGCCGGTCATGGAGAGTGGCAAATTACAGAGGATGTGGTTGTCACATCAGGTGTGTTTACAAGAAAAGCGGCCGAACGAATTGCTCATGCTGCCTTTAAAATGGCGATGAAGCGCCGTAAAAAGGTAACAATCGTCCATAAGGCAAATGTTCTCCGTTTAAGTACAGGACTGTTTTTAAAGGTGTGTCGTGAAGTAGCCGAACAATATCCTGAAGTTATGGTAGATGATTATCATATCGACGCAATGGCTGCTCACTTAGTCCGTCGTGCAAAAGACTTCGACGTCATCGTAACGGAAAATATGTATGGGGATATTCTTTCTGATTTAGCCGGTGAACTAGTAGGAAGCCTAGGATTGGCACCATCTATCAATTCAAACGAAAAACTGGCTATGGCTCAGGCAGCACATGGTTCTGCACCGGATATTGCAGGTTTAAATATAGGAAATCCAACTGGTATTATGTTGTCAACAGTCATGTTAATGGAATGGCTTGCCGAAAAACATAGTGATAACAAGCTTGAAGAAATCGCTAAATTGGTGGAACAAAGTCTTTACCAATCACTTAAGGACGATGTGAAGACAAAAGACTTAGGTGGTCATGCTTCTACTTCTGAATTCGCAGAGGCTATATCTGAGAGAATCAATCAAGCGGTTCTAAGTTAATATCATAGAACAATTCCCGGATTTATCAAAGGTACAACTTTTGAAAAATCCGGTTTTTTATTTAGGCCATATTTTTCTAAGACTTCCTAAGTAAATGTTTACTTCATTAAAAAACCTCGCTTATTGTCTAAGTCTAAACATCCATGAGAATTCAGCGTAAATGGTTGATATGAGAGAGTTTATTCGTTAACAACCTGGAAACAACCAATAAACAAAATGATTGAAGGGACAGTTAAAACATTATTAGATAAAATGAACGAAAAAAAATGATGTTCCAAGTACGATACAGCTTTCTGGAACTTTAATTGAAAGAAATTCTATTGGCACTGTAAAGTAGTTGATAGAAAAAAGAAGCTGTATTTTTAACAGCTTCTTTTAGACTGTAGACAATCACTCCTACAGTATTGAGTTTGAAAGACTTAGCCTTCCACATTGTTCAACACACTTGCTACTTTATGAATTTTCTTCTTTGTCAATGTAAAGAAAGCAATCGAACCAATGAAGGAAGTACTAAATAAAATAGCTCCCATCGGTACTGCTGTCGACTCATCAATACCAACGAGCGGAGAAACCATGGATCCAAGTAATAACGGGAGCAAACCTAAAACAGCACTTGCACTGCCGGCACGATGTCCTTGTTTTTCCATCGCCAGTGTAAAGGAGCTTGTCAGGATCATTCCCATTGTTGTCATGTAAATAAATATCGGGATGACAAGCGTTGCCAGCGGTCCTTCAATGATCGTCATGATCAGCAGGACAAATGTTGCAGATACGGCAATGATGACGGCATTACGAAGCAAGCGTTTTTCTCCAACGATTCCGCCAAAGCGCCCGATGATAAAACTCCCTGAAATAATCGCAAGACCATTAATCCCAAACAAAATACTAAATACTTGTGGTGACACATCATAAATCCCCTGGTAAACGAAAGGAGTTCCTGATACATAAGCAAAGCTTCCACCGTGAACAAAACCAACGGTCAATGCGTAACCCATAAAGGAACGGTCCTTCATTAGGCTTCCCATTGTACGAACCGATTGTCCGACAGAGCTTGGCATTCGCTTTTCAGGCGGCAATGTTTCCTTTAGACGGAAAGCCACCATTAACACTATAAAAATTCCTAACAAGCTTAAAAAGTAAAAAATCGTATTCCAGTTTGAAGACGGCATGAGCAGGATAGCCCCCCCCGCCATTGGGGCAATCATTGGAGCTGTCGCATTAATGACCATTAAAAGGGCAAAGAATTTTGAAAGCTCTCTTCCGCTAAACACATCACGAACAACTGCCCTTGAAAGAACAATCCCCGCCGACGCTGTGAAGCCTTGTAGGAATCGTGCTGCAACCAATGTCTCAATATTAGGAGCAAGTGCACAAAGAAGAGATGATACCGCAAATAATGAGATTGATACCAGCAATGGTTTCCTTCTCCCTTTCGCATCACTAATCGGCCCAACAACCACCTGACCAACCGCAAGTCCGATCAAGCACGCTGTTAAACTAAGTTGCACAAGTGATGCACGAGTCCCTAAATCATTAGCGATGTCGGGAAAACTAGGTAAATACATATCAATATTAAACGGCCCTAACATTCCGAGTAAACTCAGAAGAAATGCCAAGGCTAATCGCTCTTTTCCTGTTGGATTTTGAAGCATAAAACATAACCACCTTTACTACTAAACTCTTTTTTCCTTCAGACGTAAAAACCTGATTTATCTATCCTACACTTTTAGTCGAAATAAAGAAAGCAATACTTCTTGGCAAAGTATTGCTTCATTTTGTCATTCAATTTAAATTTCTACCAAAATTAAAGGTTGTTGAAAGTGTAGAACTCTTCAAACTCTATGGAGAACCGTCAATAACGTTCACAACCCTTAATACGATTCTATGTTTCTTGGTAATATATACAACATAGAATCAATTAAATAAACTTAAGAACACAAACTCTTTATCAGATAATACTATAGTATATTGATGCTTAAATGTAGATTTCTTTTAATGAATGATACAATCCCAAAAAGATAATAGGTTCCAACAATGAAAAATACAGCTTTATAATAAAAAACCAGTTATACTTCGACCTAAAATTAAGCCGAACGTACAACTGGTTTATGATTTTCATTCCAATCACTTGAAGTACGGTAAACTTGACAGTTTTATATATTCATTTTCCACTTACGAAATGATGTTAATGTTTCTAACCGAAATCATGAAAATAAGTTTGTCTTTTTTCAATCAAACTTATTGTAATAATGTTAGCTTCTCGAATTCATTATTGATTAAATCGTCCCCGTTGGCGAAGCAATTCACGATTCAAGTTAGGATTAACTTCGAATGCAGCGCGGCCATGAAGCCAGAAAATATTATTTACGACTACTAGATCCCCAACTGGGAGTTCAAGTTCGATGACACTATCATCATTTTCCATTGATTGCGAGAGGTCACGAAGATATGTTGCCTCCTCAATTGTTTCAGGATAAACGAATTGATCAATAAAACAAACACCAGGCTTATTATTATAATTAAAGAATGTTAAACGTTGGACTTCTTGATCAACATTTTTACTTGATGGTGCTTTATATGTGAATTTATGGCTTGCTAATGGGTGGTTCGCATACTTATCTAGTTCTTTCCAGTCATCTAGGTGTAATAAACGTGACTCACCACCACGCGCATTTACTTCAACCATTTTCATCATTAATAACCAGTCTGTTGGTTCATCGACAAATGTGCCATCTGTATGAAGTGTAAATAAACGGTAGGCTTGACGTAGATATGAGTCACTATTATCCGTATGGTTAACAGTAAATCGTGCATAATATTTTCCTGACATCGAATCAAAATTTGATGAACCTAATAAATAAGAAATCGCAGTTGAGAAGATGACATATTCATCCGTATCTTGTGTGACACCTTCTAAACCAATTGTAAATCCACCGGACTCACGATCATGAACGATGCTACGAAGAATTTCACCAAACTCTTCGCCAACTTGTTCTAATAGTAAAGATGAAGCAATCAAACGTGCGTATGGCGTATATTCTAAATGCTGGACAGAATAATCTGCTTGTTTCACTGCTTCTAAAAATCCTTCTATTGCCTTTTTAGCTAGGACAATATGATACATACGATTTGTTTGCGGGTGAACTTTCACCTCATACTTCTCAGTTTTAACTTCAAACTTTCCTCTTTGCTTTTCTACAATACCCATAACTAAATTCCTCCCATTTTGTATAAGATAGGTAAATCAAGCAAACAGGAAATATAAAAAGCCAGCTGCACACGTTCCCTACTAAAATAGGGATTCACATGTACAACTGGCTTAAATTCACTTCACTGCTCTATGTAAATAGAGTCACAGCGAATTAGCAGTTATTGTTATTTTACGTTTCCTGTTTCCAAGTATTTATAATGATCCACGAATTTTGAAAGGTTATTTTCCAAAAGGTGGAAATATTAGAAACATTTGATTAATTTAAGTATAGCGCTTACATACTCGTCCGTCAACAAATTTTTTTAAACTTTTATCATTATTTTATCTTATGTTTTTCTTCTGTCTTAATTTGATGGAAATGGATATCAAGATCTTTTAATGCCGCAATAAGAGCATTTGCAGCTTTCCCGCGGTAATAGGTCTCAATCTCTTTGATTGTATCGTCTACTCCGTCTCTTAAACTAGTACCTCTTAATAAACGTCCAATAAAATCGCGGCCGTGTTCTGTTGCTAACGTACAAGAAGCCTCAAGCACAACCCCATACTTTACGTCAACTTCAGCAGTTATTGTTAATGTATCAAAGACACTTTTCGCCGCCATCCCTTGTGGTAGACGGGCATGACCTGCAATAAAAATTGTTTTTCCATTAAACATCATTGTACATCCTCTCAAATGAAATTTACTAAACTAGCAATTTTTCTTTTAAATGAGACTGTTCTGGTATTCTATTAACAACTTCTTTTCCAATTTCAATGGAGGCTGTTGCAGCTGGGGAAGGTGCGTTACATACGTGAATTGTCCGTTTCCCCATAATAATTTGAAAATCATCAACCATATTTCCATCACGTCTTAATGCTTGTGCACGAACTCCTGCAGGTGCCGGAATTAAATCATCTTCCTTGATTTCAGGAATTAACTCCTGAAGGCTTTTCGTAAATTGCTTTTTGCTAAAAGAACGGACATACTCATCTAACCCTTCTTTTGCAAATTTTCCTGCCATCCTCCATAATCCAGGAAAACTTAATGATTCCATTAAGTCTTTTGCACTGAAATCGGTCTTTTTATATCCTTCTCGTTTAAAGCTTAGCACAGCATTTGGACCTGCATCAACTTCTCCACTAATCATTCGGGTAAAATGGACCCCTAAAAACGGGAACTTCGGATTTGGCACGGGGTAAATTAAATGTTTAACGAGATAGCGTTTTTCTGGTATTAATTTAAAATACTCGCCCCTAAATGGCAGGATTTTCATATCTGTCTTATAGCCTGCTGCCGCTGCTACGCGGTCACTATGAAGACCTGCACAATTAATGACCGTACTCGCTTCGATCGACCCGCGATTAGTCTCAAGAGTAACTTGATTTGATTTTTCATGTATTTTTTCTACTTTTGTGTTAAACCGTATCTCCCCGCCATGCTGCCTAATAATCTCAGCAAATTTTTCACTAACTTGTCTGTAATTCACGATACCAGCTTGCGGAACACGAATAGCTCCAAGACCATTAACATGTGGCTCGATTTCTTTTAATTCATCGACACTGATTTTTTGAATAGCCAGTTCATTTTGAAGTCCTCGGTGATATAAGTTATCAAGAAGTGGTAATTCTTCCTTTTTTGTCGCAACAATGACTTTTCCGCAAATATCGTGATCAATCCCATATGTTTTGCAGAATTCGGTCATTGATTTACTTCCTTGTCTTGCAAAACGTGCTTTAAAGCTGCCTGGTTTATAATAAATACCAGAGTGAATGACTCCGCTGTTATGACCTGTTTGATGTTCTGCCACAACAGACTCCTTTTCGATAATCACTACTTTTGCATTCGGAAAACGATTATATAGTGCCATCCCTGTTGATAAACCGACAATTCCTCCACCCACAACTGCAAAATCAAACATGTACAGCTCCCCTTTGTTATTGTTGATTTTAGCTATTTAACATTTCCATATACTGAATTAAATTATTTTTTGTTCGCATAATATGAAATTGCACTGCTGCTTTCAGTTCAGCAGGATCTCCCCGTAATGCTGCTTCATAGATCATTCTATGCTCTTTCTGTGTTTCAGAATAATGGTCAATAAGTAAATTTGGAGCAATTGGTGAAATACCTAGCGTTTCTACCATTTTTTGAACTCTTGGCCATGGACACCCTTTACGCAGTGTTTCATGGAATGATGCATTTAACTGAATATAATGATCATTCATTTCATCTGATAGCCTAAGCTCTTCCATTTGAATCAATATCATTTTTAATTGATTTTTATCCTCATCTGTTAAAAATGGAAGTGATTTTTCAACTGCAAGCCCTTCCAATATTGAGCGCGTGTGATAAATTTCCTCGATATGATCTCTGGTAATCGGTGTAACGATTGCACCTTTATGTGGGACCATTTCAACCAAACCTTCAATCTGGAGTTGAGTAAGCGCCTCACGAATCGGCATTCGACTAACATCCAATCGTTCAGCCCATTCTTCCTGAATAAGACGATCCCCTTTTTTTAACGTCCCATCCAAAATCGCCTTCCTAAGGCTTTTGGTTACATTTTTAACGATTGTTGACTTTTCCTTATTATCCAATACGCCACTCCTTTCCTTAGGATTGGATCCATTATTTAATAATATAACAACTTAACACCATAAAGTCTACATGAAAATAGAAACATTGTATCCAATCATAAAAATAATTGGATACAATGTTTATCGAAAAGGTTTTCTTTACTAATAAAAAACAAAAAGGACAATCACTTCAATTGTGCGAAGTAATTGTCCTTTTAGCATATATAATAAAACTGTCCATTAGAATTATCCGTCATCAGATCACCATTGTCATTTTGTCATTTACTTGTTATTTGTCCGGAATGATGTGTGCCATCACAAATCCAGGCGTAATTTGATCATTTTTACTAACATTTAGTTTGCTAAGAATACCACTAATCCCAACCGTTATTTGTTGAAATGTCCCATTGAGATTCTTAATGATAAACAAAGGCTCCCATTCATCTACTCTTTGATTAGTTCCGATTAGCACTTCTTCAATTGTTCCATACAGCGGGCTCGTTACAATTTCTTGGCTCATCCACTCCTGTGTAATAAGTTCTAGCTTTGTCATATACAAACATCTCCTTTTCTATTTTCCTATTTTTTTATGATTCTTCTACCCTTCCACTCCTTTTTCGTTGATTTTTCGAAAACAAAAACCAGCTATATCATCAAAAGAAAAATGATACAACTGGCTCTATCCCATTTGTAGCTTCCTAATGAAAGACCTATGGGATGTAAAGTTACAAGTGATTAAAAAAGTGCCATGAATACATCATACACCTATATCCTTAATATGTCAATTGAAAATTCTGAATAATCTTTATAATCAAATATCTATCCCTGTAAAAATATGGAGCATGACTTCTTATAGACATGCTCCCTACACATTCATTTTTTTAAAATTGTTATGACTAAATTAACTTTCTTTTACTGCAACATATGATTTATCAACATCATTCTACACAACTGACGTCCAGCGTAATTGAGATTCCTTCAGTTCCATATTTACGTTTTCAATACCATCCTGATCCCCAAAGGGGAAGATTAGACCTAGTAGTCATTTGCTTTTCTATAATAGTAGTTATTTGTTGGATTGTATATTCAGCATCTTTTCCCTGTACACTGATCATAAACATTCCAGTCTTTGAAGGCATTAACAGGCTCAAAACCCCTAAGATGCTCTTAGCATTGATTATTTTATTATCTTTTTCAATATATACCTCACCTTCAAATGAACTACTTAACTGTACTAATTCGATTAATTTTTGTCCTTTAAATCCACCTTTTGGAATGCTAAATACTTTTCTTTTCTCCATGTTTCATTCCTCCTTCAATAGGTTATAAACTCCACAAAATCCATACCAATATTAGAAAAAAGGAACACGACACGTCTTATTACATGATGATTCTTTTATCAGGATCAAATCCTGAAATTGAAAATCATTACATCATTTTTATAAATGTAATATTTAATAAAAATTGGAATGATTTGTATGTCTACAAATGTATCACACTGTTTCGACCGTTGTATATGTTTATGGAAGGGAAAATGACACAGTTTTTTGGTTTGATCATATAAGGGTCCTACAGAAACCTTACCGACAAATTGTGGAAAGTGAACATTTAAAATAGATCTACAAATATCTAGAAAAAATAAAAAAACCTTCCTTCGAAGAAGAAAGGTGGCTTTCCTGACAGTCCTTTTAAAACAGGGCTATGGGTTCACGTTTTAATGTAGTCCGACATAATAAATAATTTTTGTTCGTTCATCATCTTTTTTATCAAACGTATATAAAAATTTCATGTCATCATTTGTGTCTATTGTGTTTATTCCGTAATATATGAACAACAATAATCAACTACTGAGTAAATTTTCAATTGAAACTTTTCTTTGGCAGGAACATAGAAAACACCGGATCCATTAATGACTTTCCAATCTTCCCCCTGTAATTTATATTCTAAATGACCATCTAAAATATCCATTTCTTCTTTTAAATCACTTGAGAATTCATATTCACCAGGTAACATAATGCCTAAAGTCTTTTTCGTTCCGTCTTCAAATAAAACCGTCCGACTCGTTACTTTTCCATCAAAATATGTATTAGCTTTCTTGATAATCGAAACATGATTAAATTGTTCCATAACTCTCATCCTACCTCTCTTTTTATATACTAATAATGTAACATATAAATTTCCCATAATTAAATAAAATTGAAATATTTCGACATTAGAAGCCTTACATCCTTCAAAATTCCACAAAGAGAAATTGATGAATGTTAGGTACAACTCGATTACATAGTACTTATAAAAAAAACAGTCCCTATATTGTCTGATAGGGACTGTACTTTCACAATTAAGTTTCTATTAGCTATTCTTTACAATTAAAAAGTAAATGTGGCAAATTTAAGCGCCTTTAATACTATCATCTTCTGAATTAGGTTTTCCTGCCTCAATTAACACCTTGCTCCCCAACAAGAAAAACCCTTGAATAAACATGAGAATTCCTGTTCCAATTAGTAGCCATTCAATTGGAACAAAATCAGAGATCGGGCCAAATACAAGCATACCGAGCGGCATCATTGAGGTTGAAATCATCCCTAATACACCAAAGACCCTGCCAAGGTAATCCGGCTCAACCTTCTCTTGCAGTAAAACCGTTGAAGGTGTATTAAACATCGGGATGGCAATTCCGATAATCCCCATAAAAATCAAATAAAGCCAAAAAATTGGTATAATCCCAAGGGCAAACGTACAAGCTCCAAAAATAAGGGTTGCCAATGTCATCGTATGAATCTTGTTTTTGTAGCCGCCCCAAGATGAAATCAAAATACCTCCAATGATCATCCCAATTGAAAAAGTGACTTCAATCGCTGTTAACCGCCAAACATCATCACCAAAGCTTCGTGTCACCTGCAGCGGTGTTAAAAAGGCCGCTGGTGCTGATAAGATAAAGAAGCCTGAGAAAAATAAAAAGAATTTCTTAAGAAAAACATGATTCTGAACATAGGCAAAGCCTTTTTGCATATCGCTGAAATAGCTTGTCGTTTGCTCTTGCGAAGCTTTTTCATGCACAGCAATTTTTAAGAAAAACAACAAGATACTAACAGCGATTGCTGCCGTGATCACATCAATAAAGAAAATCGTTTCAAGTGAAGCTGTTGTAAGTAATGCCGCACTAATAATCGGAGCAATCAGCATAATCATCGCTTGAATACTCCCGTTTGCACCATTCACTTTTGTCAGTTGTTCCTCAGGCACAATCTGCGGAAGAATCGCGCCAACAGCAGGTGTTTGAATACCAGTACCAACTGCACGCACAGCTGACATCACAAAAAGAAGCCAAAGATCATCATAGCCGATTAAAAACAAAATCGCTAAAATGAGCGTTGAGACGGCAATCAACGAATCTGCCAGCATAATGAGCATTTTTCGATTGTACCTGTCAGCCCATACCCCAGCAATCGGTGAAAGAATAAACGTGGGTAAAAAGCCACATAGGATTGAGATCGTCATCATCATCCCAGACTGAGTATTTAAGGTAATATACCAAAGAATGGCATACTGAACCAAAGCTGACCCAAAAAGGGAAATCGTCTGACTTCCTAAAAAGAGAATAATATTTTTCTTCCAATGCTGCATTGGATTTTCAATTGTTTGTTGCATGTTATACACGTCCTTATTTCGTTTTTTCGTTTCTAAATCTAAATCATGAGATTAAAAACATTCAGTTTAGAACACATAAAAAAACACAGACAAAATCTGACTGTGTATAAGAGTAAACGGATAAGGACAAATCGCAAGCTGATTATTATTGGCCTTTTAGGAAGAATAGCATTTACTTGATCCATCAACAATAAATCTTCACCAGAATAAGTAATTAAACAAATTCATCGTGAAGAAAAATAGATCAAAAAAATGGACATCCTTTACATTCTATTTTTACAGGCAACAAAAAAAGGAAGCAGACAGACTCGTCCCCTCACTTTTACAAATCCGTAAAATAAAGGTTTCCTTAAAACAGGCAGACCAATCCCATTTACTCTGCACACAAGCAGAGACTTCGAACGTATTCAATTATCTGTTCAAAGCTGGGAATCGAAGTCTCATTGATGCTGTCAAAAGGAAAACCTCCATTTCTTTAAAGTTAGGTTTATTTTACCAGAGAAAAGTAAATTATTCAAGAATAACAACATATATTTCCAAACTATTACATTTCACCTATTAAACTCTTCATTTCCGATTACACATTATCCAATAAAAAGAATTGTGTATACATGAAAAAAACATAAAAACGTGTGAGAAAAATCAATCCATCAAGTTGCTAGTGCCCTAACGCGTACCTTTCTATCCATTTTCAAAATAGCTTATTAACCCCCAAAATATATGCTATACTTCCTACCCTTCAAATAAATTTCTCCATATTAGGAAAGATAATAGGAAAGGAAAGGAGGGATATCGTTTGTCTTATTTATACAACCTTTACAGTATTGATGAAGGGCATTTTGGTATAAGCCATTCTTACCATATTCAATGTGATCTGCCACTACATAAGTTTCGTTCTATTGTGATGGAGTATCGCCGTAATGATGAATTAGGTGATGATATAGAAGGATTCGTCAAATATATGCAAGAAACTTTTCCTAATTCCTTTAAGCTGTTTCATTTTGACGATACCGTACAATTTGATGCAGACCAGGAGAACAGCATGATTCTTGCTAATCTGCTAAATGAAGTAGATCGAACGGTATAGTGAAGGGGTTAAGAGGTACAATCAGATGTAGAGGTTAATCCAATGTGTTTCAAAAACCAGTTCTTAATACTTTTTCGGTTAGATTATTGTGATTTATATTACAAATGTTAAAAAGTATCAAATAATGACGAATATCTCCAGATAAGGATGCCTTGCAATCGGAACATGATTTAGAACTGGGGACAGGATCGAATGATAAACCGACAAAGCAGTCTGAACAAGTGAAACAGACAGAGGAAAATGATAGGTGCATTTTAACTAACTTACTTCTTTAGAAAATTAATTGATAATGGCATAGGAGCGATAATATGTTACATAACAATAAAGACCCTGACAAAATCAGTGGTTCGTCATATAGAGATCCTCATCTAGATAGTTTAAGAAATGTAAATTCAACTGTTTTTAGTAGTGCAAATTTAAGGCGTGTCGCTTTAATGCACATAGCACGTTTACGCTAATAAAGAAGGCAGCCATTTAATGGCTGTCTTCTAGAATTTAAGTTATGCACCCATCAGTTCAATTTGATTTTCATCGATTTCCCTAATATTATATTTACAAAATTGGCTTCGACCCAAGTAATCCTTTGACAGATGTACTTCCAACGTGTTCAACAGATAAAATTAGATCTAATAGAGTTTTTTTCATACCTCTTGTATTGATAAAAAGGCTTTTCCCATTTCTTTTCGTATTTGAATAATTCTTACTTAAATGTATGAATCCTTCTACAACAAACCTGCACCCGTTAGTGAAAAGTAGCGGATTTATAAATTTATTTTCATTTTACTTTAGTAAAAAAGAAACCTGTCCCACTTTCTTGTGGAACAAACCCCTGTTGAGCTGAACTATTTTCCACCATATTTTGCTCTTCTACTGATATAACTCTGTATTGATCTCCATTATTATTGGCTGTTGGTTCATCTTTTACTTTTGATTGTTCAGTTTGTGCAAATACCTTTGGACTTTGCAAGTCTTTCGCTAAACCGATTGATAATGCTAAAGCGCATACAAAACCAATGGTTAAAACTAATTTCCTCTTCATATAAAAACCTCCTAATAGTTTCGGGCTTGTACTAATAACATATTTTACCATAACTAAAACTATGTTACTTTAAAATTTATTTCTTCAACTAAACTGCACCCGTTAGTGCAACAAGAAAAGCTGCCAAAATGACAGCTTCAATCTTAAACTCTTGCACCCGTTAGCATTCCTGTAGAGAGTTAATTATTGACTTTGATAAAAAAAGAGCCCCTCAGTAAGATTGAATATAGACACCACTCTATTCTCAAATCTTAAGGAGGAAACTCTACTATGAAGTATAAAATGCAAGACAAACAAAATCAACTTATCGAAAGAATCTCAGATCGTCATCTCGTTGTCGGAGTTGATATTGCACAACAAGTCCATGTAGCTCGAGCTATAAATTATCGTGGAATTGTGGTTGGTAATCCTCTCTCTTTCGAAAATAATGAAATGGGCTTTACTAGGTTACTAGAATGGATCAACGGATTAAAAGCTTTAAAAAATTTTTATAAAGCTATAGTTGGTATGGAGCCTACCGGACACTTTAATTTATCAAAATGGCTATATGAACAAAACATTGATATTGTAACAGTTAATCCTCACCATGTAAAAAAGAATAAGGAAAACCGAGATAACACCCAATCCAAAAGTGATAAAAAAGACGCTCTCGTCATCGCTGATATGGTTAAGAATGGATACTATGCCTTTATTCGTCCCTTTTATGTGAGGAGCATCTTACTTGCTATAAATTGCGAATCATTTCCTTTATTTCATCACGTTTTTGAATGGTTGTATCGTTTTCATTTGGGAAAATTGCTGTAGCACCTCCGTCATTTTCAATATCAACTAGTAAATCGTCTAAAAAATTCGACATTGGTATGTTGAAAGCTTCGTATGACTCATCTATATTGGCAGCCTCCATTTCAGCAAAGCTTCGACTTGGCCAAACAGGTAGTAAAAAGGGATAGTCTCCATCTTCATCTTCTAATAGTAATAAGTCGCCATTTTCGTCGCGTAGTAACCATACCTGTTCATCCGTTGCAACCATTCCATAAAAATATGCAAGTCGCTTTTCAGCAGGACGGTTTAAAATAAATCGTTTAATTAATTTCATATAAGTCATTCCTTTACGATAATTATTAAAAAATATACCAAGTAAAATAGAAAGTTATTATATTTTTAAGGAGAATTATACCATTTCTTCTTCAAATACACTGCCCCTTTAGTTCAATAAGGATAATGGGATGTCTTCTTAAAGCATCGCACCCATTAGTTCAAGAACAAATAAGTTTATTCATATTCACATTTTGTCGGTTTTACAAAAGCTGGTAAGGTTTCACAAATAGTTTCATAAGTAGAGAAATTTGTGTTATTTGAAAGTACAACAATGCTATGTCCGTCATAGCCTATCCAGAATACGCTCATCGCCTTATCGATTTTTACTACCACTGCTTCGCCAATCTTTCCTTCCCAATTACCTTGCCATTGACGTTCTTCTACCCGAAAAAAATCTTTATTTGTTGACCAAGTAACTAAGTCATTACCACTGCCAATAGAAATAAAAATTGGAAAAATCTCACGATATTGATTTACATTTTGAATTTCAGTAACGGATACGGACAAATTTGGATTATTAGATAAATATTTATAATCGATATTCCATTTCTGACATAACTCCTGATATTCTTCTTTCCAGTATGAAGGAATTTCGGCACAAAAATATATAGGAAACGCTTTAATACTTTCCATCCAAAAAGGTACAAAATTTACATCACATTCGGGCAGATAAAATCCGTCTATTGAAAATACATATAAAGGTTTTCCCTCGATGGCAAACGGAAAATGACCACCAGCATCAGGTTGAGAACTATAATAATATTTAGGAAAATATCCAATTTCAACTTCCATCTTGGTTTACCTCCGTCTATTCATATTATTCCTAATTATACACTGAAGGTTGTATTGAAATGTTTATTTAACCGTTTCCTTCTTAAACAGAACTGCACCGTTACTTTAAGTACATTTATTCAATCTTTAACGCAATTTCAACATAAATATCCAATAGGAAATCACCTCTAAGCTTTATAAAGAGGTGATTGTTAGCAACACTTTATTATAAACTATCGATCTTTTTTAAAATGATCAATCTTTTTTATAAATTATCAAACTTTTTTCAGGCTACACTAATGACTTTTTTGATATGTAAATTCTAAGATTTGTGAGCATCAAGAATTTTTAAAAATAATCATTGGTATTTTCCTGATACTTGAGCATATTAAAAACAATTATATTTAAAGGAGATGACATACATAATGACACATCAAGGAATGCAAAACAAAGATCAAACAAGAGAACAAATTGAGAAACAGGATAAAAAAAATGATGTTGAATTAGGGGGTGAGTTCCAAATTGGAAACTCAGGTCCACAAAGCCAAAAAAAGAGTGGACTTCAAATGAATAAACAACCTGGATCTTTATAAGATCGTCTTCCGAAGGGTTCCGAATGAGGTATAGCTTTATAATAAAGTTTGATCAAAAATATCATATGGACCCTGCATTTTACGGCAAATCAAAAGAATCCATTTTGAAAAAGTTTGATCAAAATTGGATTCTTTACTTTATCATTTTGAATGTAATTTTAATAAAAAAGTTTAATCATTATTTTGCTATTTGTCAGGGGAAACAATTAGTTTAATGTTATTTGTATACGGTGGAGCAAGTTTAATTGCTAATATTTTAGCAGGAAGGTCTCTTGTTAAAAATGAAAATAGATTTGTTGTGTCATTCCCGATTTCGTTAGGAATTGTTTATTTCATTTTATTCTTAATGGGACAGTTCACTATACAAATGGCTTTCATTATTTTCTTTTGGGGAATATTAGCGGGAATGGCAAATAATATCAGTCAATATTGGATTACATCTGTCCAGAAGCACCAGATTTCGCCAATGGACTGTTTTTAACTTCTGGTCAATTAGGAGTAACAATCGGTATAACCGTTAGTGGGATAGTTATAACAAGTCTGAGAATAAACTATGTGATATTTGTAGGGATACTAGCGTCTTTATTTAGCTTAGTCTTTATTTTAATTAGAATTAATTACACACATAATTCTAAAAAGCAACAGATAACTTAGGATCCGTTTATTCTCGCATATTAAAACTTGAATTAAATACCGTTCAGTTTGAACAATTATATTTATCTAAAAAGGCTAGTTATTATTTCTAGCCTTTTTTATGTATCTTTGTGAAAAATTGTACTTAAACTAACGCTCGTTACTTTAAGTACAAACCTTGACAATCTCTATTTATTTAAACATAAACATCCAATTTAACTACCTAGTGTTATTCAATTATCTGGCTCTTTAATGGAATAACTTTATTATCACTTAACAGATTCTTAATCCACAAGAAAAACCGAAATCTCTTCTTTATAGAGATAGGAAATTCCGGTTCATCTTTTTTATAAACAGTTAAACTTTTTTCAAAACGGTACGACTTTTTTATAAACAGTCCAACTTTATTTCAAAGCCATATATTATCTTTAAATAAGTTGGATACGGATGGTTAAACAAATTTGTTTCAAAAGAGGTGCAACAAATAGGATGGCAAGGCCAGCGAACGACGAGCAGCAAACATTGGGATTGTACAACTTACACGTTTAAAAATTTGTAGGTGAAGCGGTTTTCTTATGCCCTTCACCAAAGTAATTCTAAGTAAGCGTTAGTATATTTCGCGGAATACATGATCTAGATCTTCAAATTCTTTAAGATCTTTTTCCAGTGGATTGTCTGATTCTACCGTCCACTTACTATCAATTGGGGCTAACCCGCCATCATTATTTTTTTGAAAAGGCAGATGAATATGATGGGTTTTGCCTTCTTTTCGCGTTGTATATCCAAGATAGTAGCGATCGTCTTGTCCTTCTTCTTCAAAAATACCGATATCTTCAATTCCATACTTATTTAAATATGGTTGAAAGGATTGCTGTAATTCATTCATAATTTGTTCGCGAGATAGATAATCCACTAAAATTCTCCCTTCCAAATGGTTCTTTCCTTAATATGTCATACTTTCGTTCATTTAAACCCTGTTTTCTTCATAGAATAAAAGCGTTTTGCACTAAGCGTAAAATGACAAAGGACGAGGTTAAAAATATAGTTGTTTAATTTTTGATGTAAGATACTTCTCTATACTAAAAAATATAACAATAAAGTCGTTTTAAAATCTAAGTTTTATTCAAAAAATTGGCCCTTTAACGGAAAAACTCTATGTCACTTAACAGTTCCTTAATCTACCTTTCAATTCAAATGTTCTGTCCTTTTCACTAAATAAAACGTAATCGACAGAAGAAAATTAAGTTTAACCCACCATGGAAAAATTACCTGTCATTGGAGATAAATTTTTACCAATCCTATTAATGGAGGTGGTAATCATGACAAATCAAAATCCTATTGAGTATACTGGGAAGGTTCTAGATCAACGAAATGACCTTACTGGACCTGACGATTCAGGCAAGGCATTATATATAAAACGCCCCAAGCATGTATCGATCCAGGAGCCTAAACAAAAATAGATCAGACTCTGACCCCCAAGCGGTGATGCATTTTCCAAATGGGGGTCAGCTTACATAGACATAAGAACGTTTAGTCTTTTACATTTATTTCCTCTTGAACTAAACTGCTTTTTTAGTTGAATAACAAAAAAGCCAGCAATATCAGCTAGCTCCGCTAGTATTACAATCCACTTGTTGAAGAAACGCCTAATCTTCCATAAAAATTCGTGCGTAGTATTCCGTCTCTTCATCTAATTTATTGTCTTTTCTCAATTCCTCTATCGTTTCTTTACGGTCATCTTCAATCACTTGGAAACTTCCTGAAACATTTGGTGTTTTCCCTTTGTTTTTATCCATACTTTCACTCCTGCATTTCATCTTATTTATATGACGGTATTCATTTCCCTTTTCATTTTGTGTTTAATTTATCACTTATATTCGAATGACACTAATTGTTTCTTCTTAAGCTAACCTGCACAGTTAGTTCAACAAGACAGGCCATAAAAACGCTCCTTAAAACAAGAGAGATTGACATAAAACCCGTTATCATAAATAGTCTTTTAGCATAAATGATGATTTTTATGTACAAAACATAAGAGAATAAAATCATGGGAGGATTAAGATGAACCACGAACTGGATTATGATCGTGACTATGACAACGAAGACGAATTATCTAAGAAGTCACTAAAACAAATCTTACAAATGTCTTTAGAAAGAGAAAATGAAATGATGAAAACATACTTGATCACGGCTGAACGCATTCATGACAATGAAGATCTACAAAACCGATTGCGAAATTTTGCTGAAGGCAATGCTAAACGTTCTCGACAATTAATGGATGAATTAAAAGATAATGTATAGTATATTCACTTTAATTAATACAATGAGGTATTATCTATCGGTACTGAAAAAGGATCTTCGGCTTGGAAGATCCTTTTAGCTGCTTATTCAATTAAAGTTACCCGATAGTTTAAGTACAATTCTTCACAATTCTTGTAGCCATATTTGGAGGTTAAGAAAATTTGGGGTTCACAATCTTTCTAGAGGACAAAATTTTCGTCCTAAAATATTCTTCTTCATAGAAAATTGAACAGTATTAAGTTCCTTTATTCTTTAAACATTACAACGGTGTAGGAGTATTAATTTGTTCATCAAAATTTAATTCTAAAAGTTGTCCAGCGTGAACCAAACCAGATCCAAAACCGTACATAAGAACTCGATCTCCATTTTTGACTTTTCCCTCACGGATTCCAAGGTCAAGAGCTAAAGGAATTGTTGCAGCAGAGGTATTTCCAAAGTTGACTAAGCTATAAAGGGTTTTTTCCATCGGGTATTCTAATTTTTCGCAAATTGGCTCTATCAACCTTAAGTTAGCACTATGAGGTATAAAACAATCAACTTGATCTAAACTCGTTTGCGTTTTTTCTAAAATCTGTCTTATACGATCAGGAACATTTCTTACAACCCATCGAAAAACTTCTCTACCATTTTGTACAAGATATTGAGTATCGATTAACTCAATCCCATTGACCTTTTTTGATAGTCCAGGACGATATACATGTTGTGCTCCTCTCCCATCACTTCCTAGGTGAAATCCAATGAAATTTTTTGAGTGTTCCTCCCTTTCAACTAATACCGCACCAGCACCATCACCAAATAAAATACATGTACTTCTATCGGTATAATCCGTAATTTTTGAAAGTGTGTCTGCTCCAATAACTAGTACCTTTTTGTGGAGTCCAGAAGAAATTAGACAGTGTGCTGTATGCAATGCATATACAAATCCTGCACACGCTGCACTTAAATCTATGGCACCTGTTTGGGATATATTTAATTGGTCCTGTATTATACTTGAGACAGATGGGAATGGAAAATCTGGTGTGCTAGTTGCCACAATAATCATATCTACATCATCGACTTTTTTATTATATCTATGCATTAAATCTTTAACAGCAGATACACATAAATCACTGGTAAATTCATCGGGACGAGATATTCTACGTTCATGAATTCCTGTTCTTTGAATAATCCACTCATTATTTGTTTCGACCATTTGCTCAAGCTCAACATTTGTTAATTTTTTTTCAGGTACATAGGTACCTATTGCTGTAATTCTTGCTTTTGACCTCATTTGTTTGTCCCCTTTACTATTTTAATATCTGGTTTTATAATTTAATATTAGTACTAGGTGCTAATTAATGTCAATCATTTAAATTGAAAATAATGGTAATTAAATTCCTACTTGTGAAAGTATAAAGGAGCGAGATTCATGTTTAATACACAACAAATTAAAGAAATAATTCCACATCGTTACCCCTTTTTATTAATTGATCGTATTCTTGAAATAGAGGAAGGAAAACGCGCGGTCGGAATCAAAAATGTTACTGCTAATGAGGAATTCTTTAATGGTCACTTTCCTGATTATCCAATAATGCCGGGCGTTCTAATTGTAGAAGCGTTAGCACAAGTAAGTGCAGTTATTATGTTAATGAAAGATGAAAACCGAGGAAAGATTGGGTTGTTTGCTGGTATTGACCGTTGCCGTTTTAAGAAACAAGTCCACCCTGGAGATCAGTTACGTTTTGAAGTAGAAATAACAAGAGTTCGTGGTTTAATCGCAAAAGCCAATGCTGTTGCAACAGTAGATGGAGAAATCGCTTGTGAAGCAGAAGTTACATTCGCTCTTTACGACAATAAAAAAGCCTAAAGATTTGTAATAATTTGCACCCCTTATCGTAGATGTCGAAAGCCTTCTCTTTGGGCAACACGGCTTTTAGGGGTGATTTTTATTTTAAAAAAGGACAAAAGTTTTAATCCTTTTTCTCTTCTACATACAATAACTTACTTAATATGATTTATGCCCTATGTTGAACACTTTTATAGCCTATGCTTTGCCTTAATTATCGTAACTCCTTCAGTTTCACTATTTTTAAACGATTTACTTTTCCAAATACCACTATTATTCACCAGATTTACAAGCAAACTGTAGCATTTGAACAAAGATTGATTAAAAAGTTCTCTTCTATCCTTAATTTAACAGCAAATTAAAAACGTCACACTTCACAAACTCATTAATTCTGTTTAAAATAAAACTGCGCCTTTTAGATTAAGACGTTTTGGAGTACCTAAATAAGAAAAAGTATATATAAAAACAAATATAAAAGCAGTGGATTTCACAATTGAAATCGCACTGCTTTTAGCATATATCTGATGATTAATCATGTTTTGTTACATACTTCAACCATAGCCCACCATCATCCAGTTTTTCGACTTCTTTTAAGAAGAAATTTACTGGTTTCGGTTTGTTTAGGTAAGAACTCGTTTCAAATAGTGTCACAGAGTTTAGATGCCCCATCAGCTATTGGGACTAAAACCAGGCTCAATTCATCAATTAATCCTTCATTCAAAAAGGAGCCATTTAAAAAGCCTCCACCTTCTAGCATTAGTTTATCAATTGAAAATAGATTTTTTAGCTTTTCCACCACGACAGTAAAATTTAATCGTTCTTTACCTCCGAAAATATAAGAAATACCTAGATTTTGCAAATACATTAGGTAAGCATCAGAAACTTGCTCTGTAAGGACTTCTACTATGTGGTCCTCCGACCTATACTCATTCCACGGTGCAACCTGAATTTTCTGTCCATCCTAGTTTTCCAGAAGGGTCTACTGCTACGGCATAACTTTTAGCATCTTTATTTGCAACGTAATCAGTCCTAGGGATATGTGGAATGTCTTCGTGTTTTAAATCTAATTTATTTCCGAAAGTAAAGTGTTCCTCCATCATAATCCTTCCACACATCCAAACTTTACACCCGTAACGTCCATGAATTTTTTCGTATTGGTCTGCAAAATCAGCTGCTCGTTCCACTTTCAAATAATCACCAATGATTTTCCCATCCAATGAAGTTGCCATGTGGCAAATAATATATGGGTCTTTCCAAAGTTACAACCCCTTTAAACAATAAAATACTGTCCCAAAAGTGTGTAAATGTGGCAGTTAAAGATAAAATTAACCTACTTGAACGGTTGGTCGAATAATCATTTCATTGATAGCAACATCTGAAGTTTCTCAATGGCAAAAGCTATTACACGAGTATTACTGTTCGCATCGATTTCCACTTTGTAAAATTTATCCAAACCTGCTGTCATCAATGGATATGAAGTTCATGTAAAAATCACTTTAAATTTTAATTATTAATTTCTTTTACGAGTTTTGCTGGCACTCCTGCAACAACGGTATTTTTCGGGACATCCTTAGTGACAACTGCTCCTGCCGCAACAACTGAGTTGTCACCAATCGTTACACCAGGTAGTATTGTTGCGTTTGATCCAATCCATACATTCTTGCCAATTATAACTGGAGAGGGGTATGTTATGTTTCTTGTTTCTATAGATAACCCATGATTAAGTGTAGCAATCGTGACATTCATACCGATCATTGAACCGTCTCCAATACTAATACCACCTCTGTCTTGGAATGAACACCCTATGTTAAAAAACACGTTTTTTCCAATAGTGATATTTTTACCAAAGTCTGTATAAAATGGCGGAAAACACATAAAAGAAGAATCAACTTTAGTACCTGTCAGTTCACTAAATATCTCTACAATTTCTTCTCTTGAATGATAGGAAGCAAGAGATACCGAGCTTATTGCACAATCCCGCCTGATTGCTGAATAAATTTTTGCATTTCATACAGGATTTTTGATTAAGCTTTTTTAAAAAGGTTCAACTTTTTTAAACCGGTATAACTTTCTTGAAAACAGTACATCTATTTTATAACCGGTACGACTTTAATTCATATTCACAAAAATTTAAATAAATATTAGTAATTACTTATACTTTCTTATAAACTTTCATTCCAAAAATATATGAAATCATTATGATTAATACCATCCACCCAATTGAAACCCATAAATCATTTCCAGCAGCATGTGAATTAAATAAATTTCTAATTACTTGAATAATTGGCGTCATTGGTTGATTTTCTGCGAAGAGACGAACTACCTTTGGCATTCCATCGACAGGAACAAATGCGGAACTGACAAAAAGCATCATCAGCAAGATGTAAGAGAAGGAACTGGCTCCTTCAATACTTCCGGCAGCCAACGCAAAAGGTACTGAAAGCCATGTTAATGTAAGAGAAAAAAGAATAATCAAAAACCCTACAAGAAGCCATTCAGAAAATGTCGCATTACTTCTAAATCCAGCTAGAAATCCTACTATTAAAACTGCAATAATAGAAACTAACATAAAGATAACAGAAGCTAAAACGTGACCACCTATTACGGATGATTTTGATATAGGCATTGACTTAAATCTGTCAAACATCCCTGATGTTTTATCTAGGTTAATTCGTAATGAAGTATAAGCTGATCCGCTGGCAATCGTCATTAATAAGATTCCAGGAAGCACATAATTAATATAATCCTCTTGAGACACTCCTTGAATTTGGATGGCTCCTCCAAATATATAAACCATTCCTAATAACATCATAACTGGCATAGCAATAACAGTAATAAGCGTGTCGATACTTCGCATATTATGTTTAATAATTCTATTGGCAAGTGCTACTGTATCTCCAAAACTTTGTATGATTTGCATTATTTTCTTCCTTTCGTAAGCGTAATAAATACATCATCAAGGGTTGGGGTTATCATTTTGAAGGTCTTGAGTTCAATATTTTCAGTTATGAGAGCATTTAATACGTTTAAAGATGTTGTTATCTCATCTGTTAAATCAATGGAAATCTCACAATCTTCTTTTTTTACAGGAGAATATGATTCTAATAGTTTTAAAGCTTTATCGGCATCTTGATTTCGATAAAATACAAGTAGTAATTTATCTGATCCAGCAATACGTTTCATTTCATCTGGGGTCCCGCTTGCAACAATTTTCCCTTCACGTAAAAAACCTATTTGATCGGCTAAATAATCTGCTTCCTCTAAATATTGGGTCGTTAAGAAAATTGTTTTCCCTTGCGACTTCATTTCTTTAATCGTATCCCAAAGATCCTGCCTGCTTTTAGGATCCAATCCTGTGGTAGGTTCATCTAGAAAAATGAATTCTGGATTCCCAACTAAACTCATTGCTAAGTCAAGACGGCGTCGCATTCCTCCTGAATAAGTTGAAGCAGCTTTATCTTTGGCTTCTGTCAGATCAAACTTATCTAAAAGGCTTTCTGCTACTTTTTTAGGGTTGTGTTCATGGCGCAGTTTTGCAATCAAATGAAGGTTTTCATATCCAGTAAGTACACCGTCAACTGTGGTATTCTGTGAACTAAAACTAAATAGCCTTTGTACCGCCATGGGATTGTCAGCAACATTAATATCATGAATGGTCACCATGCCGCCATCACTATTAAGTAACCCCGTAACAATTTTTAAAAGGGTACTTTTCCCAGCACCATTCGCCCCTAATAAGGCATAAATGGAACCTTGCTTCACAGTGATATTGACATCATTTAAAACCTCGTTCCCTTTAAAACCCTTTTTTACATTTTTGATTTCAAGGACAGTCGAATTCATGGCTCGCTCGCTCCTTTATTTAATAGAATCTCTTAATTTCTTTCTTAATTTGTCAATCCATGTTTCTTCTGGAAACTCGGCTAGGAATGAGTCTGCAAATTCTGCTATATCATTTCCTACTACATCTCGTACGCTTAATCCATCACTGGCACTATTCTCGAACATCTCTAAAATATTCTTTAAAAGCTCAAACATGCCTGATCCCTTAGCAAAGTTCCACATATAATTTTCAATTGCTTTCATAGCTTTTTTGTATTCTTCAGGTAATTCATTCACTCTTTTTTGATATGCACGAAATTCCCGTTTTTCTTGAATCATCTTTTTAAACATTTCTTTGCTCCTTTATTTCATTCATTTTTTCTTCTAAAAATGACCAGCGTTGCCAAAAATCATTTAATTCTTGTTCTCCTTTAGCATTTAGTGTGTAGAATTTTCTCGCGGGCCCAAGCTCAGATTTTTTCTTCTCAATCTCCACGAGCCCTTTTTTCTCTATTCGAACAAGAATGGTATAGACAGTTCCTTCCACAATATCATCAAAGCCTAACTCATTTAGATATCTAGTTATTTCATACCCATAGGTTTCACCTATTTGAATCTTTTGAAGTACTACTCCTTCAAGAACTCCCTTAAGCATTTCAGTTAAGTCCTTCATATATCCTCCTTACAATCTACTTAGCATTACTTAGTACTACTATATAGTATTACAAAGTAGTGGATGTGTCAAATATTTTTTATGTTTTAAAATTATAATTTAACGAACTAAATTTTAGATAAATATAAGGGCAATTAGAACCAAATAAAAAAGCCTGTCTAAATGATTATTTGGTGTTGTGATTAAAATTTATCATGACCTAAATCGTAAAAATTCATAAAAAATAAGGGGTGACGCATATTAGTCATATATAGTTATTTACCACCCCTTAAAACACTACTCTTCAATGTGTGGCACTTAAGAAAATATCATATCGCTTATCAAAGCGACTATTCTTTCCTTTTAATGAACTAAAATCAATAAAAAAGCTCTTACGGGTTTTATGAGTAATGAATATTTTATAATGCATTAAAATTTTGAGAGTTTGGCTAGCGGATATTTAGTTAAGGTGGGAACTGTATTGTTCCCATTTTTTATGTTCAAAACCACCAAAACGGATAATGAAAAAAAATATAATAGTTGGTTGTACCGCTCCTTTCCCCTTCGGGTTCTAAAAGTATTGGGGGAATAAACTTATTAGAAACTCCAACTCCTTCTAACGGTAGTATGATCCAAATATGCCTTTGAGCTATTTTAATTTTAGTTATCAATACCTAAATCGTAAAAATCCATAAAATATAAAGGGTGATACATATTAGTCAGTACAATATGTATCACCCTTTTCTTTCCTGTTCCACGATCGCGCTCTTTTCTTGAATAAGCTACTACTTAATGTTTTAGAACTCATAATCTGCTCCAGTAGCAAACTCAATCTTCATTAATAATCTTCTCTAGTTTATAAATATTTTCTTTGTTTATTCTTTTCCTATTGAGGCATAGTACCATAACCAGGCTCCAAAACTGAATAGCACTCCAATAATAATAATAAAACCTGCTGTTTCCATAAAAATCCTCCTTATTTTATTATCCTTTAACATATAATTCCATTTTTGATTATACTTTCCTTCTTGAACATAAACTTTTATATGAAACAACAAAAGCGATGCTGTAATTAAGCATCGCTCATATCGTGTGTAATCTTCTTTAAATTCTAAAGCCTGTGTCTTAAGGTAAGTATGAAAATGACGACCACTACTATTCTTGTAAGTCTGGTACAATCCTGCGCTTATAAAGCATTTATTTAAGTCGCCCCCTTTGCCTTCTGACAGTTGATAAACTCACTCAGTACCTTATATCCGCCCCCGTACTTTCTAACTTTTTTGTTATAAACCTATACGATCTTAAATAACGCCCATATCCTGAAACTGAGTTCCTATAGGTAAAATAAAAAGCCTTTTTTGTCATTAGGAAAATTTCCAACTTTTAATAAAATTTGCGCTTATTGATCATCATTTGCTTATTTGTAGATTTATCCATTTTAACTGTAAGATTTTGAATATATGCCCTAGTTAATTATGCATGTATATACCCAATTCGCTACCCGACAATATTTTTTACACAAAAGAACTTTCTCTATTAATTAAATTGATTTTTTTCTGTATACTTTAAATTACAGAATGTCATAATCTTAGGGGCTGCAGCAATGGATTTTGTTTATTTAAACCAACATATTTTAGATAATCTATTTTACATTTTGATTAGTATTTTAATATTTTTTATTTTATATGATCATGTAGAAACGCTAAAATCTTACAAAAGGATTCTTCTTACCACATCTATGAGTTTGCCTATTCTCTTATGCATGAAGTTTCCTATTTATATTGATGAATATTGTGTCCATGATTTAAGGCAAATCCCCCTTTTATTAGGAATACTTTATGGAGGATGGCCTGTTGGAACGGCTTTGTTCATTATTCTATTAGTGGCTCGGTTTGCTATTTATGGGTTCAACTTTATGACGTTAATTGTTTATAGCGTGATATTTATTGTAACAGCACTTTTTTCAACAAAGTTCAAGACATTAAATCGAAAGCACAAACTATTTAGTGCAGCACTGCTATCTTTATTTTTGGGAATACTTTCAACCAATATCGCTGTTTTCATCTCAGACTTCTTTAGAGTAACTGAAGCTTACATTTTCTATTTTATAATTATTCCTCCTTTCATCATGTTTTCTGCTGTATATATCACTGAGATTTTAAGAGATGCCATTAGTATAAAGTCAAAAGTTATTAAGTTAGAAAAGATGGAAGTCGTTAGTCAGCTTGCTGCAAGTATTTCACACGAAGTTAGAAATCCTTTAACAGTTGTAAAAGGGTTTATTGAATTGTTAAAGGACCCTAAACTACCTGGTGATGTAAGAGAGCGGTATTTTCAATTTGTTACTACGGAACTTAAGAGTGCTGAGACTATTATTAGTAATTATTTGGCTTTTGCAAAACCTGCAACGGAAAAAATAGAAGATATATTAATAGATCATGAAATAAGAAGTGTAATTGATATGATAAAGCCATTAGCCAGTATGAACTCAGTTGAGATATCAGAAGCGATCGTACCAGCAACTACACGTGGGAACACCCAGTATTTTAAACAATGTTTATTAAACCTAATTAAAAATGGAATAGAGGCTATACCTAATGGTGGTGAACTTAGAATCGTTACGCTTGTTAACAAGGACGTGATAACGCTCAAAATAAGCGATAACGGGGTTGGAATGACCAAAGAACAAATAAACCGTTTTGGCGAGCCGTATTACAGCAGTAAAGAAAAAGGAACAGGACTAGGTTCAATGGTTGTTGTTCGGACTATACAATCGATGAACGGCACACTTAATATTAAGAGTAGTATAAATGAAGGAACAACTATAACCGTTACACTACCTGCTATACATTAAACATTAAAAAGGTACAGCCAACATTCTAACAAAAAACCACGTTAAGATAATAAAGGAAAAGCTTATTCATACAGGGACGGTGTTCACGCACCTTTTGTAATGTCCTTATAATCCCCGGCCATAAAAAAAGGAATGTTCTTTGACATTCCTTTCAACATCTGTTATTTATATTTTATTTCTTTAGCTCTTACAGATGCTAAAATTCTTCTTAACTAAACTGGTTTCGTTTTTAGTTGTAGTAATGTTCTTCATGAATAAATTAGCTCAGAAATAGGTTGTTTTATTTCTAAAAATTAATAAAATAAACATACCACTATGGATCATGTGAAGGACTTCGCATAAATATATCAATTTTTTCCAACAAATAACATCTTTCCATAAAAGAATTTTTTTTTCAGAGTACAAATGATGCCTTCTTTTCAAACTTTTAAGATAAAGATTCCACAAGAAATTATATTATGTATAGGACGCACTGTTTAACAATCGCGCCCGATTTTAGATTAATAATCATCTGAAAAGTTCGATAAATATCTTTAATACTTCATTAAGCTAAAGATCTTGATATAATGATTACGTGTAAGTTCCACTATAAGAATGTTTAATAAATAGTTAGAAATGACGGAGTACAGGGAAAATATGAAAAAAAACATAAAACTTAGTATTTTGAATTCTCAAATTGTATTTTTATTCTTTTACTGTATGGATTGAATTAACAAAATATCTACATCCGATTGTCATAGGAGTTGTTTGGTTTTCTATTTCTTTCCTTGTTTTATTTGGTATTTTATGGGTGGAAAAAGGAAAATTTCGATTACCAGAACATTTCATCCATATTTTTACACTTCTTCATTCTATTGGAATGCTTATTTTATGAATTTTTCAGACCAAAAGGCCAAAGCTACGCCCGTTAGTTGAAGAACATTAAAATTGACTACCGTCACAACCGCACTCATATTCCTTGAATTTATATTCTTTGTACAGTCTAATTTCTTTAAAATCACTTGTATCCGATTCATAAAACTTTACCAAGGGAGCAACATCCACCTTAGCCACTTCCCTTATTTGTTTATCCAAATCCTTAGAAGAGTCTATATTATATTCGTTCATATCTAAATAAATATTATTGTGTTCACAAACCTCATACGTCACTGCGATATAATACTTTTTCATAATTCTACTCCCTATTTTTTTTGTTATCCTAAAATGCCCAATTCTTGTTGAACTAACCTGCCCCGTTCGTATTATAAGGTCAGCCAGATATTTCTGGTTGATCATTTTTTATATGATTTTATTATTACAGTAGCCAGGGTAGAACGTAACTGCCCGTGGGGCTTGACCCCGTCAAGTAAACCGTTCGCCCCCTACTTGTAGAAACATGATTGAGGCTGGTTGGGACTTAGATCTCGTATAACAAGCGAAGCTGTGATACTGCATGGAGGAATTAGGAGTTACTGGCAAATTTACTAGTTTAGGAGGAGATTTAGAATGAATCCAGTCGTGGGTCTGGATGTTTCAAAAGGTGAGAGTCAAGTTCAAGCATTTTTAGATAAAGGCAATCCATATCGTAAGAGCTTTAAAGTTTCTCATACTGTTGAGGGTCTTAATTCACTTGTAGTGTTTCTTGAGGATGTGAAAAGAGAGTCTGGAAAGAAGCCTTCAGTCATTTTAGAAGCTACTGGGCATTACCAAACTCCTCTCGTTCATTATTTAGAAGAACGAGGATATTTATTGATTATCCTTAATCCATTGATTTCATATAAGGCAAGAAGTTCTAGTTTAAGGAAAGTTAAAACAGGCGCAGTTGATGCTTATTTACTTTGTGAGTTGTTCTATAAAGAAGAGTTAGAGCCATATAAAAAGCGTGGAGTCCAGTTACTAAACCTTCGTAATCTTACAAGGCAACATGAAAATATAACTGGAGTCATGATTCAAACAAAACTTCAATTTCAGGCTGTGCTTGAACAAGTATTTCCTGAATATAAAGGGGTATTTGGAGATTTATATTCTGTGGTGTCACTCTTAACTCTTTCAGAGTTTCCCTCTTCTGAAGATATTTTGAGAGCTAGTGAAGAAACAATTAGAGACAAGATATTTGAATTATGTAAGAGTAGATCAATCAAATGGGCTAATGAAAAAGCGATTCAACTAAAAGCTGCGGCGGCTCGTACCCCTTTTGAAAAGACAGTTTATCAGAGTCATATTTTAAGTCTGGGTATGTATATAAATATTCTTCTTCAATACAAAGAGCCTCTATCAAAGTTAGAGTCAGAGATAGATGCCCTCGCAAAAGAAATTGAAGAATATAATATCATCAAATCTATCCCTGGTATCGGTGAAAAAATCGCGGCAACGATTATTTCTGAAATTGGTGAGATAGATCGATTTAATAATCCTAAGAAACTTGTAGCTTTCGCTGGGATCGATCCTAGTGTATTTGAATCTGGTAAGTTTACAGCCACAAAGAATCGGATAACAAAACGAGGATCTAGTAGGCTTCGTCATGCCTTATATATGGCGGTTCGTTGTGCCATTCGTGATTGTCGTAAGAAGAAAACGACGGATGAAATCATCCCTCGAAACAAAAAAATGAGAGAGTTTTACGACAAGAAACGTGAAGAAGGAAAGCCCTTCAAAGTAGCTGTAATAGCTTGTGTAAATAAGCTATTACATTGGATATTTGCCCTTTTAAAGAATAGAACTACTTTCCAAGATATAGCTTAGAACCTAAATCTAACTAAATAACACAAAACCTTCCAAAATTAGACTAACGGAAGGTTATTTGACATGCTTATTTTTAGTATAGCATGTGATTTTTTATATTTTTATTGAAAAATATTGACATACTATTAGCTGGTTTACTTTAAGTATAAATATTTTCACAATCTCTTCTAAAGTTTAACCTAGATATCTAGGTGTTGTTCAACAATCTAGCCCTAAACTAAAAAAAGCGCTAATCCTTGTTCCAGGTTAGCACCCTATAGTAATCGTACAATCGAATAAAAAATATTACCAATAGCAAGTGTATCTATTCTTATATACTCACCTATTTAATTCAACAAATAGGTCAAGAAAGAAGAAAAGTGAGTTGTTCAGCATCCTAAACATTAACAAGAAATCATCTTGCTACTTAAGCATACACGTCTCCCCTTTTTCATCAAAAGCGTGCTTTAAGTCAAACGCAAAAGGAGTGGGGCCATTTTGAATAAAATAGTTGTATCTCTTGAAAGCCTCCTCCCATGAAACATCCTCCACATTCTCTGTCCACCACACTACATATGAAAGGTGTTTCTCTTGATCAGGCTCCATCCATCTGTTCCTATTTCGCAACGCTTGGCTATGCTTACCTGAATAGGTAAAACGATATAAGGATTGAAGGCTTTTCCATACCGTTAATGTCAGAACAGGGTAACCTTTCCCTTTAACTTCTTCAGGGAAAGACACTCCATCTGATGAAAACTCCTCTACAAGATATCCTGAAACATATGCCTGACGCATTACTTTATATCCCATTTCATAAAACTCACGAGATTTAGGGTGGTCATAGGGGTGATTTAGCCTACCAACAGTATAAATTGAAACTAAAGCCATAAACAGCCCTCCATTTATAGTATATACCTAGGTATATTCAAATTAGATGGGATCTTATAACTTCTAGTTACCAAGTACAAAAGCGTTAACGTGAAAAGAACGATTATTCATGCTAATCTGCTTCTTCGTTGAACAAAGAAAAAAGGCTGCCACAGCAACCTGTCCTTCAACTCTTGTACCCGTTAGCCATCCATGAAGCGCAAAATCGGCGCTTCACCACAAAGAATGAAAATGTATTGAATCCGTCCATACTGCTTCTAAGGCTGGGAGAGGAAGGTCGATAAACTATGGTGCCTTAGAGCCCATCCGTTAGTCTGACTCCAACGACCACGGTGCACCACAAACTGTCGCTCCCTTACGGGAAGCACTCATGGTAGATTAATCCTTATTCTGATTGTTGCACCAGCCTCCAATTTACAAGCCTAGAAAGGAAGAATTTCAATGGATGTAATCATTGAAAGAGCATGTGGTATGGATGTTCATAAGGACAATATCACTGCATGTATTATGACACCTGATGGAAAGGAGATTCAAACGTTTCCTACCAAAACAGTTTTTCTGCTTAAGTTAATCGACTGGATTAAGGAACATGACTGTACTCATGTCGCAATGGAAAGCACGAGTGTTTATTGGAAACCTATCGTTAACCTACTAGAATCTGAAGGGATTGAGTTTCTAGTAGTAAACGCCCAACACATGAAGGCACTCCCCGGTCGTAAGACCGACGTTAAAGATGCCGAATGGATTGCCCAACTTCTTCGCCATGGTTTACTCAAAGCGAGTTTCATTCCAAACCGTATTCAAAGAGAGCTGAGGGAACTTGTCCGTTATCGCCGCAGTATTATCGAAGAACGTGCAAGACAACATAATCGAATTCAAAAAGTTTTAGAAGGAGCCAATATCAAACTAGGCTCTGTCGTTTCAGATATTATGGGGGTTTCCTCGAAGGATATGCTTCGAGCTATCGCTGACGGCGAGGATGATCCTGAGAAACTAGCAAACTTCGCTCGTCGTACAATGAAAAAGAAAAAAGCAGAACTTGAATTAGCACTTCAGGGCTATGTTAACCCACATCAACGCTTAATGCTCAAAACGATTTTAACTCACATTGATTTTCTAACTGAGCAAATTGAAATGTTAGATCAAGAGATAGCCCAACGAGTAAACTCGTATGAAGAAGATATTGAAAGACTAGATTCGATTCCTGGAATCGCCAGAAGAATGGCTGAACAAATCCTAGCTGAAATCGGTACTGATGTTAAAAATCAATTTCCAACTGCGGCACATCTTTGTTCATGGGCAGCTCTCGTACCTGGACATAATGAAAGTGCTGGGAAAAGAAAATCAACTAAATCTAAAAAAGGAAATAAGTATTTAAGATCAGCATTAACTGAAGCAGCTCAATCGGTCAGAGGGTCAAAAAACTATCTTGGTGCATTGTATCGACGAACAGCAGGACGAAAAGGCAACAAAAGAGCAGCTATAGTAGTTGCCCATGCGATATTACGGATCGCATATTACCTGTTAACTAGAAAAGAAATGTATGTAGACTTAGGCGAAGACTACTTTGATAAACAAAGACAGGTATCAATTGTACGCCATTCGGTTCGAAGACTAGAAAACTTAGGCTATACGGTTACAATAACAGAAGCTTCCTAATCCATTAAACAAGTAAATAAACACCAATGATCAGACGCTCTCCCCTTTTAAAAAGATGAATGAGCTGCGTCTATGTAAGTATTGCCATTTTTCGGATCTAACAGAAGTTAATTTTCATGGTAGTTGAAGAACCCTAAAATCAAATATCACAATTCTCCAGATCAATTTCATACTCTTTAGGAATATAATTTAACATTTTTGATGTGCTATTGATTCTATTATCATTAGTAATTAACGTGTATCCAACTTCTTGTATATCAATTAATGTTAATACCTTGTCCCAATCAAGTTTAGGGAACTCTGTTGGATGACTCCAATGCACATTTGGCCACAAATCATCAAAAAGTATGCTCTCTCCTTGTACCATAAACGAACCGAGACCACTACAAGCAGACCACTCACAATATTCCGTTATTAGTTTTAATTGAGCATCAGACTCTACTTTGAGAGTCATCCATTCACTTTTTTTAATCAGATAATCAATGTGCAGTTCTTTCATCTTTCCTATATCTTCATCATCTATTAACACCGTTGGTAAAACAAAAAATAAAGGAAACACAAAAGTAACTTTTATAAAATTATATGTAAATCCTTCAAAATCTCTTAACATTACTCCAATACTTAAAACTGTAAAATCTCTCTTTTTAAACTTAATTGAGTTAATTATGCTTTTATGACTGTTTTGAATAAAGACCGACATTATATTCACTTCCTATAATTAACGTTAGCAAACTAATTCTTTGGTTGTTTTAACAGAATATTACCTAGCTATAAATAATTATTTATTGAACTATACTGCCCAGTTAGTTGAATATGCAAAAAATTAACAATTGCACCTTTTGTGTTTCTAATTATTAAAAAAGACAGAAAATGAACAATATTTCCTGTCTCAACCATCACATTTTTTATTATTTATTTAGAGATCTTCTGTATTGGTATTGTTTCCAATGAAATCTTATATAGCAACCAACACAAAAACCTAAAATTGCAATAAATGCAGCTGCAGCAACCATAATGGTGAAGACATAACCTAAAATGGTCCAATTCATTAGAAAACTTATTAATCCCCCTGCGAGACAAATGACCGCAATTGTCTGATTGAATTGCTGCTGCTCCCATTCCTCAGGAATATATTGTGATGGGTGCTTTCTTAAGAAGAGCTTAGCTAAACGCATTACAGGATTAAATCCAAAAAATAAACCCATTAAACCTGCTAAGAAAGGAATAGCAAGGATCCATTCTTGCTTAGTTATCCAGGTAAACAATACTGACACCACAATAAACCACTGATTTGTTCGCACAAGCGGACGAGGAACTGAACGTACTTGACTTCCCATCAAATCAAACCTTCCTTGTCGTTTTTATATAATTTATTTTGATTTTACTCCTTTTTTTCTATTTTATTAAGAAAAAAGGATATAATAATTTGGTTTCTTCATTTTTAAACCTCCAACAAGGTAAAATTTATCTTTATACTTCTTTCACTATTCTGACCATTACTTTAAGTACATTACTTCACAATCTTATTTATTTAAATAAAAATCCAAGTTTTATTCAATTAATGGCCCGATTGTTGAATAAGAGCTAGACGATTCTTCTACAAAAATGCCATTAATTTAAGTACAATCTTTCACAACCTCTTTAATTAAATATTAAATTTCTGTTTTTCTGAAATTGCAATTCCTATTGTTAAACCAGAACGTATTTTCGTATAATATAGACATAGCATTAAAATAGCGAGGAAAAATGATGCAAGTTTTAGTACAAGTCCACTATTTTTATTTCGATTCAAAGATACTAAAAAGAGGATATTTTAAAGTTAATCCTAAGAAATATAAAGAGGATCCCGATAATTCTGTAGCTGAAGTAGCTGGAAAATGGATAGAGCAAATGCTAATGGAGTTACCTGGAATGGAAATCTACAAGGTGTTGTATGATGATGTTGATATAACGAATTTAATTAATGTAGAATCTGCTATATAATATTGGGTCTTTTTTTTATTTTTATGGCTCTGTTAAATGAATATCTTGATATTTTGGTAAAAAGAAAAAGGACTCAATTAGTCCTTTTTTTTCTTAAACTAAACCAGCTAATAGGATGTCAACATTTTTCAATAAAAATCCTATAAACAAAATGATATACTAAAAATATTCATGCCAAATAACCTTCCTCATTTATATTGGAAGGTTTTTCATGTTTTGCCTAATTGTTTTTGTTAAGCTAAATCCAGGAAAGCTTCTTTACGTTTTAGTAAGGCATAAATCCAATGAATAAGCTTATTTACACATGCAATCATTGCGACTTTAAAAGGTTTTCCTTCTTCTCGCTTTCGATCATAGAACTCTTTTAGCTTCTTATTACGAGAGGATCTGATCCCACAGAGAACAGCCATATATAAGGCATGTCGCAGTCTGCTTGAGCCTCTCTTGGTGATTCGATTAATCGTCGCTGTAAATTTCCCCGATGAATGTACACTTGGATCGATTCCAGAGAAGGCAACCAATTTTTTAGGGTGATTAAACCGTTCGATTTCTCCAATTTCAGAAATAATCGTTGCCGCGATTTTTTCTCCGATACCGGGAATCGACTGGATAATCTTATATTCTTCTATTTCTCCTGCCAGGGCATCTATTTGATCATCTAACTTTGCTAGATGCTCTTGGTATTGGAGAAGCAGTTGAATATACATTTCAAGGCTTATCAAATGACTTTGATAGACTATGCTCTTAAATGGGTTACGCTGAGCTGCTTCATAAAGCTTCTTTGCCCTTTCTTGTGCCCAACGTTCCGAACGACTCATACATAAACTCGCTATTTTATCGGTTACCTTGTTTTCTCCAGCCTGTACCACAGATTCTGACGTACTAAATTCCAGGAGTATGTTTAGAGAAACTTTTGAATACAAATCTCCAAATACCCCTTTATATTCAGAAAACACTTGATCTAAAATCGCATGAAACTGTAACTTAGCTTGAACATACAAACCCGTAAGGGTTTCATGTTGTCTAGTAAGATGACGAAGGTTTAAACGTTGGATACCCCTTTTTTTATAGGGTTCAAGCTCTTCTTTGTAATACAGTTCACACAAGCGAAAAGCATCTATTTCATCTGTTTTCACATTTCGCAAACTCGATTTTTTTGCCTGATAAGACAGTAAAGGATTGATCATAATGTATAAATAATTCTGTTCCTCTAAAAACTGAATGACAGGAGTGTGATAATGTCCCGTCGATTCTAATATTACACTTGGTTTTATACCAGTCTCATTTTCTACCACTTTCAAATAATGAAGTAAGGCATCTAGCCCCTCAGTCGTGTGTGATACACTAAAACTTTTTCCAAACGGCTTTCCTTTATCTAAAAATGCTTGAACCTGGCTTTCCCCTTTTGAAACATCCAGACCGATTACTGGATTCATTCTTTATCTCTTCCTCTCCATTTGTTTTGCCAGTAGCCCCTATTCCTCTTGCAGTATCATAGCTTCGCTTGTTATACGAGATCGTTGTCCCAACCAGCCTCAAACATGTTTCTTCAAGTAGGGGGCGGACAGTTTAGTTGACGAGATCATGGTCCCACGCACCCGTACGTCCTACCCTGGCTACCGATATAATAGGTCCTATATAAAAAAGGTCAACCAGTAAAAACTGGTTAACCTCCTAATACGAAAGCACCCGTTAGCTTAACAAGATATTTTTATAAAAGTTTAGACATATAGTATTCATCAACAAATTCGCCGTCAATGTAAAGCGAATGTCTTTTTGTTCCTTCAATATCAAATCCCATTTTTTTATATAACCGCAATCCAGCTTCATTACGAGTTACTACAGATAATTCTAATCGATAGACACTTTGTTCCGTTGCCCACTCCTCTAATTGTTTAAATAGTTTTGTTCCAATCCCAATCCCTCTATATTGAGTTAAGATACCAATAACAACATATACAGAATGTTTGTTTCTATTGGCATTGCCACCTATAGCAATTAGGTATCCGATTAATTCCTCATTTTCTTCAGCTACAAAAATAGTCGAATTACCCTCTTTTTTCATAGTTTCTATTCTTTTTTCTTGTTGTTCAGTTCCAATGTTTCTTTCACCTGATTCAAAAAGCATATATTGGGACTCACTTTCAACTTGCTTAATTAAATTCACTAAGCTTTCAGCATCATCAGGTTTTATCTCTCTGATTAACATTAGAATCCTCCCATTCAATATATATCCATTATTATACAATATCTTATTGAACTAACCTGCCCCGTTAGTTCAGTAAGGACTATGGATATTAAACTGTTAGCTTACCTTCAAATATGGTTACTGCCTTACCTGATAGTAAAACTTTATCACCCAAAAGCTTTACTTTTAAAATTCCTCCTCTTTCTGAAGCTTGGTAAGCTATAAAATCGGTTTTATGTAATTTATTTTTCCAATATGGACCTAAACAACAATGTGATGAACCATTGACATAATCCTCAATAATCCCTTGAGCTGGGGAAAAGAACCGTGAAACAAAGTCATATTCATTTGAATTTGATTTGCTTGTAACAATAACACCACGGACTGGTAATTGGGAAATTAAGTCTATATTTGGTATTAAGTTTTTAACGGTATCTTCTGACTCAACTTCAACTAAGTAGTCAAGTTTGTTTTTCCCAACATATGTAGGCTCAACACCTAAAGCCGATATTAGTAAATCAGGAGCAATGGTTTTCTCTTCAAGATTTGATGGAAACTCTAATTGAACCCATCCATCTATAAACTGTGCTTTGAGAAGTCCACTTTTTGTCTGAAAAGCAATAACTTTTTCATTTTCCACGTACCCGTTCTCCCATAAAAAGAATGAACTTGCAAGTGTTCCGTGTCCACAAATAGGTATTTCTGTAGAAGGAGTAAACCAGCGTAAATAGTAATCACTTTTGAACTCGTTTATAAAAGCTGTAACAGGTAAATTCATCTCCTTTGCAATACTCTGCATCCAACTACTGCCTTTTTCCTCACTTAACAAGCAAACAGCAGCCGGATTGCCTCTAAAGGCTTGATCACTAAAGGTATTTAAAATAGATAAATTCATATGGTTTCCTCCGTTAAAATCAACTATATTCTAACAAATTCTATACTGAAGACACTGATACCCCTAAATCATATACGCTTGTAAAATGACTTTATTACTTAATAAAAAAGCTTCACTCCTTATTGAAGTAAAGCACCCGTTACTTTAAGTATATATTTTCACAAACTTTAAACATTTTTATTTTTTAGTAAATATATTTTGAAAAATATTCTTCTTAAGAGAAAGCCTACCATCACACCAGGAATAACAATATATGCAGAATCGATTACGCCATTTGCCTCGATCTTGCCAAGTTTACTTCTTACTTCCGATAATACATTCTCACCAGCAAGACCTTGCATGTAAGTAAGAACGACTTCAGTTTGGGTATATTTACTGTTTTATTGATTTATGAAAATCTCTTAGTCTAGCCCTTCTCCAGAAATCGTGTTGACACCTAGAGGAGTCATTGATGCCACCACCTCATGATCCATTTCACATTTGGCTCATATAACTCTTAGCTTAAGCCAGCTTTTGTTAATCCAAACGCTTTGTCAGCTGATCCTGGTACCGTTTTGAATGCAACATTAATACGGTTCCAAGCATTAATTGCCATAACTGAGAATGTAAGATCTGATAACTCTTTTTCTGAAAACTGACTACGAACACGGTCATAAATGTCATCAGATACACCATGCTCAGGCATCTTTGTCAAAATCTCTGTCCATTCTAGTGCCGCACGCTCACGTGGACTAAATAGTGTTGATTCACGCCAAATTGTAGTGTGGTAAAGACGAAGCTCTCTCTCACCATGGATTTTAGCTTCTTTGACGTGCATATCTAAGCAAAAGCCACATCCATTCATTTGTGAAGCTCTGATGTGAACTAAATGACGGATTGATTCTTCAATTGAACTTTCCTTCTCTTGCATGCTAAGTTCCGTCAACTTTTTAAAAAATTCTGGTGATTCTTTCATGTAATTAATACGTTCAGTCATAATTGGTATACCTCTCTTTTCCTTATTAATTGTAATTAATGTATAAACATGTAACAGTAAATACACGACTAGAAGATCAAACAGTCAAGATTATTCCCGAATTAAAAGTATCTATCCGGCTGTCATCTTCACCTACATTTGCCTTCAAATATATAACGACTAAGTGACTCATTCTGTGACAAGCAGTCAATTTGAATTAGATTGGTTCGTTCCCATTAATGATTATCCCTACTGTTTACCTACTATTTACAATCCCCCTTGATTAATAATTGTTTAAATTCAGATGAAGTATTAGTTGATCTTATGGAAGCAGCTAACCTTTTGTAATACTGCTTCCATTACTTCTCCATCTACAACTATATAACGACTAAGTGATTTATTATGTGACAAGGTGTTCAATTAAAAGAGTTTTTAAAAAAATTCTCTTTCTTTTTTTTAATTATCAGGTTAACCGTTTTTCCATATTATTTTTAAGGTACACATATTTGGAATGTAGTTGGAAATTTTATATATGTTAAAAATTTATTTAAGAAAAAAATACTATACTTTGTCACAAAGTTGCTCCTCAGCTCGTTTTATATGTAGCCCATGCTACGAATTAGTGAATTGTAGAAAGAGAATGGAAGTGAAAATATGCAAGAAATGTACGAAAAATATAAAATGTTGCTGTTTAAACTGGCCTACCAACTGACAGGATTGGTTTCAGATTCGGAAGATGTTGTCCATGACGTTTTTTTAAAATTATATGACGTACCTCCGGAGAAGTTGGATGAACCTAAAGCTTATCTTTGTAAAATGGTAACGAATCGATGTCGGGATTTACAAAAAACAGCTCGCAAGAAGCGAGAACAATATTTTGGAGAATGGCTTCCAGAACCCTTTTCTAATTCTCAAGAAGATTCAATGGACTCAGTCATCCGTGCGATGAATTGTCTTATGGGATACTTGTGCTACTTGAAAAGCTTACACCAACGGAACGGGTCGTTTTTGTCCTTCGTGAAGCACTTAGCTTTGAATATTATGAGATAGCAGAACTCATAGAAAAAAGCGAAGCGAATTGCCGCAAATTATTCAGCCGTGCAAATGCAAAGATGGGGATTAATTCTGAAGAGGAAGTTCATTCTGAAGCTACTTCTCAAGATTTAGTTCATGATTTTATAATAGCACTCAAACAGGGGAACGTGAATCAGGTCATATCTACGCTTGATCAAAATGTTGTACTGGTCGCAGATGGAGGAGGCAAGGTGTTGGCTGCCGTAAAACCAATTTTAGCACGGGAGCGAGTTGTTAAGTTTCTGTTTGGTGGAGTACGTAAAGCGTCCATGGTTGATGGAAATTCACTTATTGAAATCGGTGAAATTAACGGTCAACCTGCTCTTATTCTTCGTTCAAACGAAGGTATTCACACAGTCGGTATGATTCATGTTGAAAATAATTTGATTCGCAACATATATATTGTCCGGAACCCAGACAAGCTGAAACATGTAGGAATATGAAATAAATTTTTACAAAAAACGAACAAAAATAGATAATATAAAATGAAATATATCAGGACAGAGCTAAAATAAAGGCCAATGGAGATAGTAATAGCAGGGATTGTTTACTTTCCATTATCTTACAAACACCTTAAAAGCTTAAAGGGCTAGTAAATAGCCGCTAATATTCTAAACATCGTTTAAAACGAATAGAAATTCTATGGGCATAATGTATCATTAAGCCAATAAAAAAATTCTAATGCATATTCAAATATAAACAAAAAAGTGCACAACTCCTCCTAGAAGTTAGTGCACTTTTCACGTTCGTTGTTCAACTATTCTGCTCCGTTAGCATAATAAGAAAAGCCATCTTATTTAGCAGCTTAAATTTGCAGGAACGCAAAATATACTTTAATACTTCTCAGGGTTGCTCATCTGAAGGTCTTCTTTTATGTTTTTCATTAATGATTTTCTTGTTAAGTATCCTTACTTTACCAACCATTAGCAACCTCATATCCTCTACAATAAATTTAGCTAACTCTTCGTCAGAACACGTATTCCCTGACTTTCTTTGAGTGTGGGGTGTTGAGAAAGTATCTTACTGAAAAGATCGGGACTTATCTTTTTATTCAGCTACCTAAGCCAAGTGAGTATCCAAATGTTTTAAAAATTTCTGCTGGAGATTACTGGTGTATCCAAAATAACGGCTGGTCTATTGATTCTGCTACTGAAATTTTTAGTGAGGAATGGATATCTGATGACGAGTTTTTTGTCACCGAATCTGAAATTTATGGGAATAATAAACTCTATCATCAATTGAAAAAAGAACTTCGAATAAGAAAAACATAGGGAGATTTTAGTCTTCCTATGTTTTCATTCATATTATTTATCTGTTTGTTTTTGCTTCTTTTTCAAATACTCCGCACGTATTTTTTCAAGTTGCTGCTTTTTATCAAATTTGGCAGGCGTCTGTTTTTCATGAAACTTTGTCACAGCTACCTGACCTTTGGTATCCAATTGATATTTTCCCACTTTGTTCACCTACTTTTCTTGTCTTTAAAGAGAATCTATTCAACAAATATAATATACCTTATTTTACTGAAGTAAACCTTATTACTTTATTAATGTACTGCTAACTTTGCATATATCAGTAAAAACATTAAAAACTTAGTAAAATAATTCATCGCCAAATGGTATTCATTTCATTGCTATAATCAAAATAAAATGCCTTGACACTCTGCATAAGCCTCAATAATTCTATTTCTTGTTTGTTCAGCTCTCTTCTAAAGGTCCAATTGTTCGGTAAATAAGGTTTAAAATATTAAAGCAATCTAAGTCTACTCCATCTTTTAAATGGTTCTTAATGCTAATAACCATTACGTTCTCGATGATTTCAAATTTAGGTTTCTGAGGGGAAATATTGTTTTTTTTTGCAAAGTCTTTTTACTACTTGTTTAAAAAAATCTAGATCCCCAATATTTTTCTCCAAAAAATCACCCCTTGTTATTAACTTTTCTACTTATATCTATCTTGATCCAAATATTACCTTATTCAACTAACCTCCCTCTATAAATAAAGGATAATCTTCCGATTTCTCATGTTTTCTCACGATTTCATAGTCATTCAGTTTTAATAGACTTTGATTTAATGGAATAATGCTGTATTATAGGTTAATTTTTGAGTCAAGAAGCAAAAAAGGACCATAGCTACCTAACCACTACTATCCAAAAAGTGGATATCAAGTTAAAGTATGGTCGCACTGGAGGATCTCTACAACTCTCATGGAGGTCAACCCTCCCATTTCTCACAGAGTCTATGCTCCAAAATTCCTTCGTCCAACCTTTCCATGAGGTAGATGTCAGTTATGCTGCCCGACAGGATCTATGTCCGTATTTTAGTTGTTTTACTGACTAATCCGTGCTTCAAATGTCTATTAATCATTTAATTAAACTATTACTATCAATAGAGACAATAAATTGTATGAAAAATCTAAGCAGCTTTATGTAATCCCACCATATGAGGAATATCCTTTAACATTCTTTCTTCACTAACTCAAATTGTTTTTTACCAATAGCGAATAAGACACGTATTAATTTATTACATAAAGCTATAAGGGACTGCATCTTTTTCAATGGATTGTCAGGGCGTTTTGTATAATACTCATGTAAGGCTTTAAAGGCTGAATTCTTGGCAACAAGGGGCATGACTACACGAAACAAAAGAGCTCTTAGGTTTTTCCTGCCTCTCTTTGTAATTTTCGTTTGTCCCTTATGTTTACCTGAAGTGTTCTCCTTCAAGCTTAATCCTGCAAGTTTGATAATTTGCCGAGGATGTGAGTAAAAACTAAGGTCTCCGACCTCTGCAAAAAAGCCTGCTATCGTATCTTTTCCTATACCAGTAATCGCTAACATTTGTTGTACACCTGGTATTTGTTCTAGTAATTCATCCCTCTTAGCCTCAAGTTGTTCGAATTTCTGAATAATTAATTCATATTTATCTAATAAGGTGCTTAATTCTAATCTAGCTAATTCAGAACCCTCACGGATTCCAATAGATTCGCTAGCTGCTTGTTTCAATTTTTGTATTCTACTTATACCTACTGCACGTGTCACAGCTTTTCTGAGATGAGTTAAAATCTCCTGATTTGATAGCTTTACTAACTCGTGGGGTAACAAGTTAAGTTTCAACATTTGAAGAGCTGATTGACCTTCCCAGTCCTTAAATACATTAAGGAATTCGGGGAAATATCGATCAATCCAATTGTGAATTTGCCCTTGTACAGCCTGAAGATCAACAGATAAAAGATCGCGTATTTTACGTGCGACCCGAAGGTCGGCATATACTCCTTCTGGAATGTTAAGTTCGGCGTATCTTCCATCTTTAACAAGCTGTGCGATAACTCTCGCATCCTTTACATCATTTTTTGTTGGGGAATTATCATCTAATTCCTTAGTCTTCTTAACATGCATGGGATTTACAACGACAAATTTGAGATTATTCTCTTTTAGATAATGAGCTAAATTAAGCCAATAATGTCCCGTAGGTTCCATACCAATGATTACCTTATCCAAGTCATTTTGACTTTGTAGTTCTTTTATCCATTCTAGAAAACTTTCAAAACTACATTTCGTATTTTCAAAGTGTATAGGTGCCCCAAACTCCAGGCCTCTAAAGTCTTGGGCACGGGCAACGTGCTTGAATTTCGCTATATCTACACCTATAATTAGAGTTTGAGAAGTAATTTGAGCAATCTTTTTATTTTGGTTATAATTCATTTTGAGCCTCCTGGTTTATATGTTTTTTATCCTATTTGCCGCCAAGCTTGGGATATTCATATAATACCAAGAGGTTTTTTAATGCTCAAACTCCATTTTTCTTCATTACAGGAATGCTGCCCCTTTAGTACAATAAGAAAAAAGACACCAAAAATGGCAGCTTTATCTTCAACTCTTGTACCCGTTAGCCATCCATGAAGCGCAAAATCGGCGCTTCACCACAAAGAATGAAAATGTATTGAATCCGTCCATACTGCTTCTAAGGCTGGGAGAGGAAGGTCGATAAACTATGGTGCCTTAGAGCCCATCCGTTAGTCTGACTCCAACGACCACGGTGCACCACAAACTGTCGCTCCCTTACGGGAAGCACTCATGGTAGATTAATCCTTATTCTGATTGTTGCACCAGCCTCCAATTTACAAGCCTAGAAAGGAAGAATTTCAATGGATGTAATCATTGAAAGAGCATGTGGTATGGATGTTCATAAGGACAATATCACTGCATGTATTATGACACCTGATGGAAAGGAGATTCAAACGTTTCCTACCAAAACAGTTTTTCTGCTTAAGTTAATCGACTGGATTAAGGAACATGACTGTACTCATGTCGCAATGGAAAGCACGAGTGTTTATTGGAAACCTATCGTTAACCTACTAGAATCTGAAGGGATTGAGTTTCTAGTAGTAAACGCCCAACACATGAAGGCACTCCCCGGTCGTAAGACCGACGTTAAAGATGCCGAATGGATTGCCCAACTTCTTCGCCATGGTTTACTCAAAGCGAGTTTCATTCCAAACCGTATTCAAAGAGAGCTGAGGGAACTTGTCCGTTATCGCCGCAGTATTATCGAAGAACGTGCAAGACAACATAATCGAATTCAAAAAGTTTTAGAAGGAGCCAATATCAAACTAGGCTCTGTCGTTTCAGATATTATGGGGGTTTCCTCGAAGGATATGCTTCGAGCTATCGCTGACGGCGAGGATGATCCTGAGAAACTAGCAAACTTCGCTCGTCGTACAATGAAAAAGAAAAAAGCAGAACTTGAATTAGCACTTCAGGGCTATGTTAACCCACATCAACGCTTAATGCTCAAAACGATTTTAACTCACATTGATTTTCTAACTGAGCAAATTGAAATGTTAGATCAAGAGATAGCCCAACGAGTAAACTCGTATGAAGAAGATATTGAAAGACTAGATTCGATTCCTGGAATCGCCAGAAGAATGGCTGAACAAATCCTAGCTGAAATCGGTACTGATGTTAAAAATCAATTTCCAACTGCGGCACATCTTTGTTCATGGGCAGCTCTCGTACCTGGACATAATGAAAGTGCTGGGAAAAGAAAATCAACTAAATCTAAAAAAGGAAATAAGTATTTAAGATCAGCATTAACTGAAGCAGCTCAATCGGTCAGAGGGTCAAAAAACTATCTTGGTGCATTGTATCGACGAACAGCAGGACGAAAAGGCAACAAAAGAGCAGCTATAGTAGTTGCCCATGCGATATTACGGATCGCATATTACCTGTTAACTAGAAAAGAAATGTATGTAGACTTAGGCGAAGACTACTTTGATAAACAAAGACAGGTATCAATTGTACGCCATTCGGTTCGAAGACTAGAAAACTTAGGCTATACGGTTACAATAACAGAAGCTTCCTAATCCATTAAACAAGTAAATAAACACCAATGATCAGACGCTCTCCCCTTTTAAAAAGATGAATGAGCTGCGTCTATTTAAGTATTGCCATTTTTCGGATCTAACAGAAGTTAATTTTCATGGTAGTTTAACAAGTTATTTTTAAGTATTCTTGAATTATCTAAATCTAAAGTTCCATAACCTTCTTTTTCATTATTACTAATAATGGTGGCAGTATCATTACCATTAAACCAAATTCTATATTCGTAAAGTCTTTCAGGCATATTTTCATCAAATGTATAAAATAAAGTAGCCGATATATCCTCTTTTCTCGACATTTCAGGTTTTGTATTAGGTTCCCATTTAACCTCTCCAAAAGAACTTTTTAATAAATTAATTGTTTTTTCATCTGTAATCATAAGAGTATCTTCATAATTTTCTTGTTTATTACCTTTTTGAACATCAACTCTTGTTAATTCACCACTGTCTTGTGCTGAACATCCAACCATAAACATTAAAATAAAAATTGACGTAACTATTTTTTTCATAAAACTTCACCTCCATAAATTAAGACGGGAGTGGATAAAAATAGTTTCACCTTATTCAGAATAACCTGCCACGTTAGTACAATAAAGTTTGGTACTTTTTTATTCGCAAAAATCATCATAAGGATTAGTGTACAAATCTACATCTAATTCAGCTTCAATACTTGAAAAAAATTTTATGATGTCTTTATCCAGATATAAAGCAGGTGTATTTCCCTTTTCTATTTTAATTACAATAAAGAATTTACACTCCAAGGAATAAGCCTCTTTTATTTCGTTAATTATTGATGACTTATTTTGTAACTTACCTATAATTTGTTTTAGTTGGTCATTTACAATTTTTTTATAATTCATTTACCAACAAATACTGGATTTTTTTATTGAATGATTTTAAGAAAGGTATTGAGTAAAAGATTTTAAATTTCCCATAAAAAATAGATTGCTTTAAAACAAGATTATAAAATATAATAATGAATGATATTGATTATCATTATTATTAAATTCATTAAAAAAGGCTGCGTTAAAGATGTTACATACTCCTTCTCAAAAATGCATTAAAGATCGTTCAAATACTTTTCTGATACTGCTTTTATTTATTTTTGCAATTATTGGAGTATTAGGATGCATGATTTTGGCTATTTCTCTTGGGGCAAAAGAGGTTACTTTTAATACAGTTTTGTCAGCAATTTTTAATTATAATCCTATATTGACTGAGCAACAGATTATTCATGAACTGCGGCTTCCACGGGTGATAGGTGCTGCAATCGTTGGGGCGTCTTTTGCAGTTGCTGGGTGTTTAATGCAGGGAGTAACCCGTAATCCATTAGCTGATGCAGGGATTCTTGGTATTAACGCTGGAGCAATGTTTATCGTAACTCTTTGCTTTGCTTTTTTTCCAGGTATTCCGTATGCTTTATTAATGATTTTTTCTTTTATTGGAGCAGTACTTAGTACTTTATTCATTTTTATCATTGGATCTTCCGTCCCAGGTGGACTAACACCTATGCGGCTGACTATTTCAGGTGCAGTAATAGCAGCACTCCTACATTCACTTAGTGCTGGTGTAGCCATTTACTTTGATTTGAGCCAAGATCTAGCTTTTTGGTACGCAGGAGGTGTTGCAGGAATTAAGTGGGATCATTTAAAAGTGTTGGTCCCTGTTATTCTCATCACCATTATTTGGGCAATAATCATGGGTCGCTCTGTTTCTCTTATTTCCTTGGGCGATGATATTTCAAAGAATCTTGGGATGAACGTAATTCTAATAAAGGTACTCGCTATTATTATCGCAGTTATTTTGGCAGGAGTTTCTGTTTCAGCTGTTGGATCAATAGGTTTTATTGGATTAGTAATTCCACATATTTCTCGAAAGTTGGTTGGAGTAGATTATAGACTTATCATTCCAATGTCAGCATTATTGGGCTCAATCTTATTGATAATGGCTGATTTAGGAGCTAGAACGATAAACCCGCCTCGTGAATTGGCAATTGGTATATTGGTAGCCCTGGTAGGAGTTCCTTTTTTTCTTTATATTGCCCGTAAAACGGGGAGGGATTTATAGTGAAATACCAAGACCAAGCCAATTTAGACAACAAGAGAGCCTATACTGTTGCACTAGTATTAATTCTGATTAGTATTACTATTGTTTTAATTAGTTTGAATACAGGGTCTTTGCAGATTGCTCCACTAAAAGTGATCCAAACCCTTTTTGGTTACGGTGATTATAAAAGTTCTTTAGTGTTGTTTGAATACCGTATGCCCCGAATCCTGATTACTATGTTGGGCGGGATCGGCCTAGGGATTTCTGGTGCGATCTTACAAGGATTATCCCGTAACCCTTTGGCAGAACCAGGAATTTTAGGGTTACATTCAGGTGCCTCATTTGGTCTTATTCTTTTTGTTACATATTTTCATTCATTAGATGATCATGCTGCCATTCTTATCCCGTTATTTACTTTTTTAGGTGGATTTTTAACTGCTTTTATTATTATTTTACTTACTTATGACCGAACCAAGGGTTTACTGCCTATCCGACTTATTCTCACAGGAATTGCGGTTTCAGCGGGTTTTAGTGCAGTTACGCTTTTCCTATCCCTTCGTCTTGATGAAGAAACGTACACATTTGCTTCAAGATGGCTGGTAGGAAATGTTTGGGGAAGAGACTGGATACATGTAACGGCCCTTTTTCCCTGGATTCTTGTCTTAGCACCTTTTGCTTGGTCTCAATCTAGAACATTAAATGTCTTATCTTTAGGGGATGACATTGCAGCTGGGCTTGGTACCTCTGTTCAAGGACAACGCTTGCTTATGCTGGCAACAGCTGTCGGTTTATCCTGTGCTAGTGTAGCAATGGTAGGCGGCATTGGTTTTATTGGTCTAGTCGCCCCCCATCTTGCACGTCGTCTTGTTGGCCCGATGTATCAGCATCTTCTACCTGTCGCAGGACTCATCGGGATGGTCATATTAGTACTCGCAGATACAGTGGGACGCTCAATATTCCAACCCAATGCGATTCCCGCAGGTGTAATTGTTGCAGCAATAGGAGCCCCTTATTTTCTTTATTTATTAATAAAAACAAAATAAATCAATCAACCAGGAGAGAAAATCATGAAAAAGAAACTTACCCTTATATTAAGTACAATGTTGTTACTTTTATTGTCAGCTTGTGGACAAACCGCTTCAAATGAAGCTAAATCAACTAACGAAGAGAAAGCAGATAATAAAGAAACTAGAATTGCTTCCCTCTCTATTCACTTAACAAATGATTTACTTGCATTAGGGATCAAGCCCGTCGGTTCTGTCGTAGGCGGAGAATTAAAAGATTTTCTTCCACATGTAAAGGATCAGTTGAAAGATACAACAAAGCTTGGACCTGCTAAAGATCCAGACATGGAAGTATTGCTCGAATTGAGTCCTTCTGTGATCTATCTTGATAAAGAATTTGCAGGACAAGATGTATCCAAATATGAAAAAATTGCATCCGTTGAAGTATTTGATCTTGATGAAGGGACCTGGAGGGATCATTTAAGGTCGATTGGTAAACTTGTTGACCGAGAGCAGCAAGCTGAACATTTTATTGCTGATTATGAAAAACAAACAAAAGAAGTACGCACTTTATTTAAAAATAAACTTGGTGAAGATAGTAAAGTAATGGCTATTCGTGTTACAGCAAAAGAGTTACGAGTATTCAGTACAAAACGTCCAATGGGCCCGATGTTATTCGAAGATTTAGGTTTAAAACCTGCTAAAGGTATTCAGGAACTTGATTCAAAGCAGCCTTACGAAGTGATTTCCCAAGAAGTTCTTCCAGACTTTGATGCTGATGCTATATTTGTTGTTGTTAATAAAGATGACGAAGCTCAAACAGCTTTCAAACAGTTACAAGAGTCACCTATTTGGAAAGGGTTAAAAGCAGTAAAAGGTAATCATGTTTACGTAGTTCCAGATCAACCTTGGCTTGACTATTCAGCATTAGGAAATAAAATGGCAATGGATCAAGCAAAAGAAATTTTTTCGAAATAAATCATAGAAATATATCTTTTGCACTTTCATAGTATTAATGGACATCTTTGATGACATCATAAAAATTGCAATGCTAAAGCCTGTGGAACAAAAATTCCATAGGCTTTATAAATAAAGAGATTCTAAATCATCTATAAGTTAATCCCAATCTACTTATATTAATTGTTAGATGTATTATTTTTTGATCTTTTCGTTTTCTAATCTCAGTAATCTCACTTTTTGAAGCTTGACGCCCCATAATCTATAATAGTTAATTTCACGTTGTATTCGATTGGAACTTCACTAAATGTTTGGTCCCAATCTTCTTTGACTTTTTCCCATACTTTAGGATGTTCAATTCTCAATCGATTTCCGAAGCCGGCAACGTCGACTTGGTAATCCTTTTGCATTTTTCCTCCTACATTATTTACCAATCGATTCACTTCTTCTTCAGCCGCTTTTTCAGCCCTTTTTAAAAAATTTTTTCCGGAATTTTCCCCCGAAACCACCCAATTTTCAGAAAGACGCCCTTCTGATTCGATTTTTACATCAAAAGAGATGTTGTTCCCATTAATATGAGGTGTGATTTTGCTTTTCATAGACTTTACCTCGTAAATAAATGGCTGATTTGTCTCTTGATCAAAGTTTTTCACCAAACCGCCTTTTCCCTTTCCAGTTATCCATGTTAAGCCATCCAATTCCTCTTCATTCAAAAAACCAAGCAGCTGTTTTGTCTTTCCTGTAATCACGGCAGCTCCTGAAAATTTAACTTCTCCGTTCGTCGAAATTACATTTTGCAAAAGAAAACTAGATCCTGATTGCATCTTGCCCTCTAATTTAGCGAGAGACATAGGAGGCAAAATCCTTGTTGTTCGATCCTCATTATCTGAAATTCCAATCAAACGAAACGCTGGAATTTCTCCTGATTCGTTTGATTCCAGCGTCTCGATTGCTCGCCCCTTGCTAATGACAACAAGACAGCTTGGTCTAATCTCATTATCACGGAGAAATTGATCAAGTAATTGTTCCAAACTATACTTACGCACAAGATCCTCACTAATAACGATCACTTTAAGGTGTGGACTGAACATGGGGCGAGAACCTCTCAATGAAAATTCTCGAGTCATTTGATGGATGGAATCACCGGTTTCAGAAATATTTAAGTAAGGTTTTTGTTGCGATCCCCCTCCCTTACTCTCCGAACCTGTTCCTTTTGGGTTAACGAATTGATAAGTCACGGTTATTTTTTCTGTTTGGTTATATTCCCCTCCTTGTTCCTTTAATTCTTTCTCAGTTGTTGACTCTTTTCCTTCATCTAATGCCAAACCTACAGTTAAACCTAATTCTTCAATTTCATGACTGCTCCAGCATCCTGTAAGAAACAGGAGTAATATAACAGAAAGCATACGTTTTAGAGACCGTAAATTGTTATAGCTTTGCTTCATGCTTTCCCACCTTCCATCTTGAAACAATGAGAAGTAGCAACGGTAGTAAACCAAATAAATACATTGCGATATAGCCAACCATATCGCCGAGTTTAAATAGGTCATTAATATTTTTCGGAATCATAGAGATAAAGTAAATAACTGGAAGCAATCCAAACATAAATGGTTGAATGTTCTTTTTGAAGAGTTGAGCCAGCCCCAAAGCAGCCACATAGTAACTGATGGTAAATGAAGAAAATATTTGCATGATCCATATCACGAGCAACAAAGACTCAAACCTTTCAAAGATCAAGCCGTGGATTTCAAAACTTCTTATAAGATCAAGGGACGGCCACGTTCTTGTGACCACTCCATCGACGGATAACGCTCCGATAACCATAATGACGGTTATTACATAAAAGATCAAGGGTATGGATATTCCGACTAAAACAGCTTTTACTGCTTTATTTGGATGTTTCATAAATGCCGGAAGGAACAACATGATTTCAAAACCTGTATAGGCGAGAGCCGTTGTCTTTATCCCTTTTAGCACTGGTATGACTCCCAATCCTAATACTGGACGGAGATTATCCATCTCAAATATTCCGAAACTCATAAAGGCAACCAGCAAAAAAAGAATGACCGTAATAGGTAATATAATTTCAAACAGACGGGCGATCGGATTGATGCCTCCAATGATCAAATAGAGACCTATCCAAATAAATGGCATGGTGCTTGCCCATATGGGGGTGCCTTCCAGTAAATAAAAGCCTGTTACTTCCACCATTGAACGTACTTGAAACCCGGAAGTTATTAATAAATAACATACAATTAGGAGACTGAGCAGCCCGCCTACCCATTTTCCTACTATTTCTCCACTATATTGATAAAAGGTTTTTTCGGGAAACTGTTGGCTTAATTTCACTATGATCACCCCTGCCATCATCGCGATTAGCCCCCCTAAAATAACGGTAATCCAAACATCCGGTGTTTTTACCTTTTCCACAGATACCCTGGGCAGAGTGAGGATCCCTGATCCGAGGATAAAATTGATGACGACAACAGCTGCTTGCGGAGTGGTTATTCGGTCTTTCGGACTGAGTATCATCTAGGGTTCACTTCCTTTCGAAGTAGGCTATCCTTTACGAATTTGATCTTTCGTATGCAACATCTTCGGACGACGTTTCATCATCTGAAGTGGCATGCGAACCATAAAATCTTTCCAATCCCTTAATCGATAAGGTACAGCAGGGCTTGCATAAGGTACACCAAAACTCTTCAGTTTCACCAAATGACTGCAAAGAAAGAGGAAAAACAGAATGATTCCGTACAATCCAAACAATGCAGCACTAAACATGGCTACAAAGCGAAGAATACGTAATGGCATCCCTGCACTATAACTCGGAATGGCAAAGGAAGAAATGGCGGTTATTGCCACTACAATAACCATAATATTACTAACAATCCCTGCTTGTACGGCTGCTTCACCGATGATCAGTCCGCCAACAATCCCCATCGCTGGGCCAATGGGTTTAGGTAAGCGCAGCCCAGCTTCCCGTAAAATTTCTATGGCTATTTCCATAACCAGTGCTTCTATTAATGAGGGAAACGGAACACCTTCCCTTGTTCCAATGATTGAAATGGCTAACTCGCTTGGGATCAATCCTGGATGAAACGAAATAAAAGAAATATACAATGAAGGTGCAAACAACGTAACAATAGCTGCTCCAAAACGCAGTAGACGGAAGAGCGTGCCGGGAATCCATCGTTCATAATAATCTTCCGGCGATTGCAATAACATGCTGAACGTAACCGGAGCAATCAAAGCGAAAGGCGTTCCATCTAACAAGATTGCTACTCGTCCTTCCATCAATGCGCTGATTACACGGTCGGGACGCTCTGTACTTTGTACTTGAGGAAAGGGACTGAGGTAATTATCTTCGATCAGTTGCTCTACATACCCTGATTCCGCTACATGATCAATATCGATTTTCTGAATTCTTTTCTTTACCTCTTCTACTAATTCCGGGTCAGCAATCTCTTTCATATAGGCGATGGCCAATTCTTTTTTTGCACGTTCTCCTACTTGGAATTTAGTTAATGATAAGTTCACATTTTCACCATGGCGTCGCAAAAGGGCGGTATTATCGGTTAAAATTTCAGTGAAACCAACTCGTGGACCTCTGACCAATGCTTCTGATACCGGCTCTTCAATATTCCGTTTGTTTGCTTTGGTTGTACCAAGAATAAACACATCTGATAATCCATCAATCAAAAGGGCTGTCAAACCTGTCAATACTTTTGGTATCAACTCTTTTATATGATGGACTTCCTTTACTTCACTAATGGAAAGAATTTGATTTTTAATAAACTCTTTTGAAATGGCTCCTTTCACATAAGATGGTTCCTCTTTTAATTCGTCGAAAAAATCAACCATTAATGATTTCATAATATGTTTATCGATGAGATCTTTATCGGACAGTCCTTCTACAAATATAATGGCCGCCCGAATGCCTGTACGGCCGATATTAAATTCCCGAAAGTGCACATCCGAGTTATGACTGATTTCTTTCCTGATAAGTTCCAAATCCAAGGTGAAATCGCCCGTAAAATGACCTGCTGAATTTTCATAAGACTTATATACTTCCTTTTTTTCACTTTCAATTGCATGTTTTTTTGTTTTTCTGATTTTTGATCTCCACATTCTCATCACTCTTCCTCTGAATTTCTGATCCAACTAAAAAATCTCGAGATAGAATATGGGGTGAAAAACACAATAAAAGCTTGCATAAAAATATTCCAGTCTGGAAGATAGGAAACAATTGTTTTCCACATATTTATCACCTAATGTCCCATGCCTACAGCTAACACAAGGACCATCTTCTGTAAAATGTTGTTATCTTTTTTAAAATATATTCATCATTTTTCTGATAGCATTATTATTACCTTATATAAGGAAATTAATCGGAATCTACCTAAAACAGATATCCTTCCCTTGTATTTAAATAGCAGCTCTTGTGCTTTATTTAAATAGGATTCGTTTCGTATATCCCTGATTATTATACGAAACCTAGAATAAAAGTTTAATTCACAAGTAATTGATGAGAATTTAAAAAAGAGCCAACCGAACTTTGTCGGATAGTTCTTTGACTAACTATGCAATTACTTTCGAATTTTTAACATCATTTTTAGTAGGCGAGTTATCATCTAACTCTTTACTTTTCTTCGCGTACAAAGATGGAAATATCCTACATTCGTCAGGCGAAATCGAATCAAGTTTAGTAAGAGGGAATGCTGAAACTACAGCGGTGTGGAATACTAAGTACCATTTGGAGGTATGTATCTAAATCTTGAAATGTCCATCTGTATCTACCTCATTTTATTTTTAGTTTTAATATAATTTATATAAGCATTCCTCAGTTGCTATTAACTGCTTCAAACAATTTTTCTACTCAATAAAAAGAGAAAGCAAGTATACAACTAATCAGCTAGTTGTATACTTGCTTTCTTTACTTCCTACCTTTGTTCTTTAAGCAGTAGGGATTCCTATCAAGCCAGCCTAGAAGTCCAAAAATGGCAATATGAAACTAAGCGCAGCTCTTTCATACGATTAATCAAGTACCACTTATCAAGAAAATCTTCCAAACCAATTGGTTAGCTTTGCATTCTGCACATTCATTCTTTGCACAGATTTCTGCAAATTCCTTTTTTAGAAAAGAATTGAATCAGTGTATTACCTTCCTCATCATGTCCTGTTGCCCAACCCTCATTATACAAGCCCCAAACCACTTCAGAATCTACAACCTTCCTTATGAAATCCTTATATCTTATATTAGGGGGTTGTTTGAAGCAACATTCCTTACTAATTAAAGAGAGTATCATTTTCTAATATTTTAACAACACTCCTTATTCAACTAAACTGGTCCGTTAGTCGAATAAGAAAAAAGGATTGCTGCAGCAACCCTTCTTGTACTCAAGCACCCGTTAGTTGAACAAGAAAAAATGGCTGCCGATAACACAACTATATCTTAAACAAACATATAGTGAGTAAAACAGTTCAGCTGGGTAGTATATGTTTGGGATGGTGTGCTTTCATCATTAGCATATTCCCCATTAATAAACAAGGAAGTGAATAGATGAATCAGAGTAACGAACGCAATAACTTTGGTGGAAATGTAGAAGAAAGTGGCAACAATCAAGCTGGTAGTAATGCTAATCAAGGTGCAAGTGACTTTGGTGAAGCAGCAGGAACTTTTAATGGAGCCGTTGCGGGTGCTATGATAGGTGCTCCATTTGGACTAATTGGTACTGTAATAGGCGGTGTTTCAGGCGGTGCTATTGGTAACCAGATCGTAGAGGGGGCTAAAGTCGATGACAAAACAGCTTCCAAAAATCGTGATGAGAACAATAATAACTAATAAGTAGCAGGCACTTTACAAAAACGTATTTGTGTTAATCTCACCCAAAAAGGACCGTCAAAAAGACAGTCTTTTTTTCACTAAAGCACCCATTAGTGGAATAAGAAGCTTTCAAAAATAATAAAAGACTACCCAGTTATGAGCAGTCCTTTTCAATATTTGTATATGTTTATGAGAAATGGGAATTAATTGTGTCTTCAACTTTCTTTAACATACCTTTATATGCTTCTTCATCAAGGTATCCAATACTTCCGAATAGTAAATGGTCCACAGGTTCAATTCCAGTAAAATCCCATATTCCAATGTCAGAAGTTACTTTCAAACCTGCTGTCATACCTATTTCATCGTAAACCTCATTAGGTGTACCATGTGTATTAATGATAAAGCCTTTTTTACCTTCTAATAACTTAATTACACCTTCTGGTCCAGCAGAATAAGCAAACCCAAACGCAAATACTCGGTCTACATATCCTTTAAGAATAGCTGGAAGACCTGTCCACCAAATAGGATAAATAAATGTTATTACGTCTGCTTCAGCAACAAATTCTTGTTCCGTTCTAATATCATCAGGAGTTTTTCCTGCTTTCATAGCTGCTGTATCTTCTGGTGTCAGTACAGGTTGAAAATCAAGTGCATATAAATCACGGACAACAACTTCGTGACCATTTTTCTTTAATGAATTTACTGTTGTTTCCATGATAGAGTGATTTAAGCTGTCAGCGTTTGGATGTGCATAAACAACAAGATGTTTCATTTAACATAACCTCCAGGTATCTAATATCTTTTTTATTGGATTACTAACCATAATCTAATATTATTGTATTAGCTGTCTTTTTGAAAGTAGTCACTTTTTTATAACATAGTCACAAAAATAGTACCAATAAGAAAGAGAGGTATTCATTATGGCACGAAGTAGGTTCGGAGAACCCCCAGAGGAACAAATAGAGGTTTGTCCAATTACAGAAACTCAAGACATAATTGCAGGAAAATGGAAAATCATCATCTTATGGCATTTAAGCAGACAGACAAGAAGATTTAATGAGCTTCAAAGGTTATTACCTGACATTTCAAAAGGAATACTGACACGTCAGTTGAGAGAATTAGAAGAAGACCAAATGGTTCACAGAGAAGTATATAAAGAAGTTCCTCCAAAAGTAGAATATTCGCTAACACCTTTAGGGACAAGTTTTATTCCTATACTATATAGTATGGGCGAGTGGGGGGAAAAATATAAAGAATTAAGAAAAAGCTAAAGCCTATACTGGTCTTTAGCGTTTTCGCTTTAATTAGGTTTGCATGGTTTATCTTAAACTAACGTAAAAAGACGTCTTCTTATTAAAGAAAAGCGCCCTTATCTGGAAGACTCGATATCAAGATAATCTGATAGACATACATAACGATTTTCCGTTTTTGCCTCGTTTGTTGAATAAAGAATCTTTTTAATCGAAAAATTCCATATGTGTTTTCACTTGTTTGTAATAATCCAATCTATCTTTTAATGTACCTGTATGAAATTCAAATTTATGCCCATCTGGGTCAGTAAAATAAATAGATTTTCTATCTCTCTCATCTCTTGGGCGACCTGACAAGATGTTTACATTCAATCTTCTTAATTTCTCATACATTCTATCAAATTCTTCTTCTTCAATTGAAAAAGCTATATGTGTGTATGATTGGTTTATCTCATTACGAGGTATATCTTTCTCTACATTGAGAGCAAGCCACATTCCATTTATATCAAAGTAAGCAGTGCTTCTACCCTTTACTAACAATTTAGCATCAAATACATTTTTGTAAAACTCAATAGAATTTTCTAAATCAGATACTGAAAATAAAAAATGATTAAGACCTTTTATCGACACCTTTATCACCTCAAAAAATTTGTACCCTTTATTAACTTTTCCAGCCATATAACTGATTAAATACTAAGAAAAATTGGACTGATGAAACAGTCCATCGTTGTTCAATTTTTGCGCCCAATTGCTGAAGACTTCCTTATTATTATTTAGCGAATTCCTTTTCAGGTAACCCCAATATGTCTATATTCTTAGGTATATGCCCAAGTAGACGTAGCATAGCTACAATTTGCCCTTTATGATGCGATTCATGAGTAATTGAATGGATTAGTAATTGATGTGGCGTTTTTCTTACAAACCCACTGCCTGCTTTCCAAGAAGGCTCTTTTTCGATAAACTCATCAAATTTGTTTGTGGATTGCTCAAATACACTCTCTACATATACATCAGCTTGTTGAAAATAGCGTTGAATATCATCTATCTTCATATTATTAATTGCTTCCTTCGTAAATAATGGGGATGATGTTTCTGAAAGTACAAAAGAACCTAACCAAGCATGATAGCAACCTGCCACATGAACTAAAGAATCTCTAATACTTTGAAAACCAAATTCAAACTCTTTAGTAAAGTCATCTTCATTCAATTCTCTACACTGATCTAATAAAATCTGACGTGTTTGTTTTACCCATTCATATTCTAGCTTTTCCATAGCTATCTTCCCACCCCTTAGATATAAAGGAAAATTTTTCTTTTTACTATACACCAATTGACATCATCATTTCACCTAATTTGCTTTTTTATTGAGCTATCCTAAAGGTTAATAACACTCCTTCACAACTCTCTAGAGTAAAGTTTGATCAAAACGATAGCTTTCTTTTATTGTTAAACACTGTTTTTTATTAAAATGTTTGTTTATCTTTTCTCTTTATTTAACTAACTACTTTAAGTACAATACTTCACAATCTCTTTTTTATACGTATTTTCCCTGAAACCCTATTACAAAGCAGAAGTACCAAGGAAAATATCCATCATTGCGTTTTTCAAGCTAGTGAAAGCTATTTTTTACCTAGAGAGAAAATAGCTTTCACTAAATTCAATGAAGAAAAAGGATGACCAATTACAATAAATGGCTAGATTCCACACCTTGCGCTCTTGCTTATTTTAATATTCTCCTTTGATTACAAAAAACGAGCCCCGAATGGTTCCAGCTAGTTTAGACTTTTGTCTAGCAAACTTAAAATTCCCTTCTAACTCCTTTGGTACCTCCATCCCCTCAGAAAGCTTAAAACCAACGGCCCGCTTCTTAGGGTCATCAACAGTATACATGACGTTGACCCCAAGACCGTCCTCATAAAAGACGTAGGCAAATTTGATATTTTCCACTTGAAAACGCGACGTTTCTAAAGGTTTGGCCGCAAACTCAATATTACGTTCTCCTTTCAAAATTCGGTTCACATAATCAAGGGTCTCCTGGCTTTCTCTAGATGGTACAACCGTAAATTCATGCTTGTATTTATTCATAAAGTAACGGGCTTCATTAGCACGTAAACCAGAAAGCGCTTCTACTACAGGTGAGGATTCTAAACCAACCGTAGACACACTTTTAAAATCAACGATATAGGACATTTCCATCCCTCCAGTTATCACATTATTTCCTAACAACAGGAATCCACATTTCACCCAAAACTAAGCCGTTTCGCTGCCCCATCTCGACCGTTGCATTTGGCCCGCCAACATAGGCAAAATTCTTTGCTTCTGGCAAAACTTGACCAAAGGCAATGCCGGAAAGTTTATTATTCAATTCTTCAGCCGTCTTGCCTTCCCCTTTCACAACTAGGTATTCCCCCTTAGGAAATTGGATCACTCTGGCTTCTTCTGGTGCCGATGCCTCTGTCATGACGCCGGCATAATGCATCATCTTGTTATTCACCGCTTCGTTCACGGCAAAGACGTAGTCATTTATGGCTATGGCTTTTAAAGCGTCAAGCCTTCCATCTTGACTGAATGCCTGCCAAAAGTCTGACTTTTCCTTGTTTATGCCAGCATAGTCTGTGTAATCGCTCTTAAGCTCAGTTCCAAAACCTAAAACGGTAAAGCTATCTTTTTCTTGTAGAGTATAATTTGTCATATTTAAAACCTTCCTTTTTTTAGATTTATCAAATGAGTTTGTTATCTTCACTTGATAAGTTTATAATAGTCTTAAATCATGTCAAAAAATGATACTGTTTAGGAGTCCTGATGAAAAAAGTTGAACGGATTAATATCATCATGCGGTATATCAACAACCGCTCCCACTTTACAATTTCTGAAATCATGCGAGAATTTAACATCTCTCGTTCGACAGCTATCAGAGATATCAGAGAAATTGAGGCGATGGGGATGCCACTTGTCGCTGAAGTTGGAAGGGATGGGGGCTATTTTGTCATGCACAACTCTGTCCTGCCCGATGTTCGCTTTACCGATAATGAGGTCAAAGCTCTTTTTATTGCCTTTATGGCCACAAGAAATCAACAACTCCCCTATTTAAAGAGTCGTCAGTCTTTAGCTGAAAAATTACTTGGCCTCATCTCACAAAACCAGCAAGATGATCTTGTTCTTTTAAATCAAATCTTGCTTTTTGTAGGGACCAATTCCAATAATCCCGATCTACTTGATCTGTCGGACCTCCCCCATCCCATGTTAGAAAAACTCATCCAAATTCTTCTTTTGGATAGATATTTATTGGTTACCGTCGAAGAAGAGAAGATAATAAAGACTTATCCAATCTATCTTTTGCACCTTTATCATGAAAAAAGCGTTTGGCTGATCGAAGGCTTTGACGTAAAGGAAGAAAAGAAGCAGATTTTTCCTGTCGACCAACTCACTAATGTCAAACCCTACCCGGCGAAAAAAAGATTAAGTAAGAAAAAGATATTAGAAAAACTAAGTGAGCAGGAAGAAGTAAACAACCTTGTCCTTGAACTTGGTCCAAAAGCAATTGCCCAGTTTAAAAAATACCATCCTTTAAAATCTTCAATTTCCTATACGAATCCTTACCAAACCACAGCAAATCTAAAGACTTATATCAATGTTAATAAGCCCGAAGAATTGAACGAAATAACAAATTGGCTACTTTTCCTAGGTGGGGATATCAAGGTCAGGGAAGTACCAGCAGAAGTCCTAGAAGTTATACAAGAGAGATTATGCTTATACTATCCATAAGCATAATCTTTTCCAAAAAAACAAAAACAAACCCGACTAAAACCCCTTCAACTTTTCTGAAGGGGTTTTCACTCATCATTCATGAATAAATAAATTCGCCTTTATTCAACTAAACTGCACCGTTTGTTTAAGTACACTCCTTCACAATCACTAATTACTTTACCATAATTATCTAGTTTTCTATAAAGGTGTTGTTCAACAATCTGGCCCTATTGCTGAACAAGATCTCCAAGAATTGGATGAATAATCTCTACATTTTCAGTTTACATAATGAGGCGATATAGGCTTTTAATCTCAATTTTTAATTTTGTCACGTACGAATAAATTAATCATCAATTGTTAACACAGCGAAGACATAACATTGCACTCCAAGCGTCGACTAAAAAACTGTTATCAAAATAAATAACAGTTTTTTAATGTGTATCTTTGATTAAAAATCACATATCTTTATATTGTCGATCGCAACGACGTAATGAAATCGTGCGCCCACTTTTTTAAGTGGTCGTTTGATTTTATTTTTAGAGATTTGTTTATTTACATAAGCGATTTGGGTAGTCCCTTCATTTACTCATCAAGTTATAGTTGCACTCCAAGTACCTCCACCTTGGTCACATGTATAGTTACCTGTCACTCTTCTTCCTTCAATTCTACCTGTGTAATCACAGTTATTTCCATCACTGCTGTTTCGACGTTCAATACGAACATTATTATCCTGTTGCTGCATTCTCAAAACAGCCGTTACAGGAGTTGCACCTGGTCTGGTCCACCTCGCGTCAAAGATATTGCTATTTCCTCGACGTGTCCAAACTCCTCTCCATCCGGATTCCTCTTCATCCCATCTTGTTCCTAAATCCGGTACTCGCTGTCCCCTGATAATAGTACCACTCCAAGGACCTCCACCTCGGTTACATATGTTGAAACCTGTCACTCTTCTCCCTTCAATTCTGCCCGCATACTGACAATCATTTCCATCGCTGCTATTTCGGCGTGAAATGCAAACGAAATTGTCCTGCAATCGCATTCTCAAAACTGCAGTAATAGGACGTTCTCCAGCTCTGGTCCACCTCGCATCAAAGACATTGCTGTTTCCCCGGCGTGTCCAAACTCCTCTCCATCCGCCTTCTTCCACTTCCCATCTGGTACCTAAATCTATTTGTCGATAATATGGATCTTCATAATAATATGAATTAACAGAGTAATATGGACTGGCATAGTAATATGGGTTGACATAGTTGTACATATACAACCTCCTCCACGAATAGTAAATTTTTAAAATTGCAGCTTGCAGTTTATAATATGTAAAATAAAAAAAATAAGTACATTGGTTATTAAAGTGAATGTTCTAATTTTCTTTAAAAATGTTGTTCAACAATCTGGCTCGATTACTGAACAAGATCCTATGACAAAGCTAGCTCATAAGCGATATTATAAAAAGATTAGGATTGATCAATAGCATCTACTCATGAACCTCAGTTGATCACCATATATTTATTTTAGTAATACTTCATGTGTTAACGGAGGAGGCTGTATATATTATGCAGACAAAAGAAGTGCGTTTACGACGTATTCAACATCTTGCTCATGAAATTATGGATGAAATGAATTTAAGGGAAGAACAAAGACAATGTGAGGAATTAAGGCTTGTGATTGATAACCTCTCCCGAGCCATTGGTGATTTAGCAGATCCATTCGGTGATTATTCGCTCAACTATATAGAAGAAAAATTGAAAAATGCTCATTACCTATTATTTAAAAATAAAAAAAAGATACAGTTTCATCAGTAACTTCTATTAGGATACCTCAGCATAACCCAGCTAATATAAACTTTTTTACCTCATTTTTTTCAAATAAGATATAAAAATTAAAGTTATTCAATAAATTTGAATGAAAATGAGAGTTATTATCAATACTATAAATAGTAAAAGGTAACCAATATTTTGGTTACCTTAAGAAAAATTAATGCTCTGGTTTAAATGTTTTACAATCTGTTTCTTCACTATTGGATGCTTCTTTACCTTTATTACTCACTACATAAATAGCATCTGCATTACACTTGTTTCCAGAACCCCAATACGTACAGTTATTGACTTCACAAAGAACATCTTGAGCCACAGTATCACACCTCCTCTTTTGCTATCATTAACAAATTAGAGATGGTTGATACTTTCTTTATTTCCCTGTAGTTTCATTTTAATTGAATATAACATAGAGAATTTTTGCTATGTAGAAAGCAAAGTTGTTGTTTACTGGCAAAATCTTAGAGGCATTTTTATGAAGCAGAATGTTCAAAGGTTTTACAGCCTGTTTCTTTAATTTCAGAAGGTTGTTTACTCTCGAGGCTCACTACATAAATTAAATCAGCAGTACATTTGATTCCTTGTTCCCAGTTTTTACAGCTATTTACCTCACATAGTACGTTTTGTGCGGTATGATTCACCTCCTTTTAAAGTGGATGTGAACCTTTAATGATTCCAGTTAATACTTATTCCCTTGCTGAGCGCATTCATGACAATGAAGATCTACAAAACCGATTGCGAAATTTTGCTGAAGGCAATGCTAAACGTTCTCGACAATTAATGGATGAATTAAAAGATAATGTATAGTATATTCACTTTACTTAACACAATGAGGTATTATCGGTACTGAAAAAGGATCTTCGGCTTGGAAGATCCTTTTAGCTGCTTATTCAATTCAAGCTACCCGTTACTATAAGTGAATTAGTTCACAAATCTTTTAGTTAATTCTTTTTTACCCTCTATTATGTATTGGAATCCGTATAACAAAAAAGCCTTGTAAAAGAAATAAAGAAAAAATTGAAAATTATTTAATCGAACTAATTTAGCAACTTTTAATTTCTCTGTTAACCTAACTATAATAAAAGCGAAGAAACCATCTACAATTGCATTAAGGAATATGAACTTTTTAAAACTTCCATATGTCCACTTTAATATCCACATAGAACCTACTAAAAACGGACCAATATTAAAAGGAAATTCATTTGTAATATACGATTTTGGTTTATTGTAAAAAACCCACCATTTCCTTCTTTTTCCTAGTTGAACATTAATAGCTTCTAACAAAACAATTAAGATGGATGATGGTAAAAATCTCATAATACCACGTACCCCTAAAAAAGGCAGTGTCAACCAAGGAAGTATGACCATTGTTATATTAATTAACCACTGATTTTTCATTGACATATTAAATTCCGCCTTAATTAATAAGAATTATTTAACTTATTATATCTCTTTCGTTATTTAACTATTCTGTATCCGAGGACAATAAAAAGGGATTTCCGCAGCAGTTCCTATCGTAAACTCTTGCACCCATTAGCTGAAGAAGGAATTTTTACCTTTTATGTTTAATCCTTTTTTTGGATTTATTAGTTGCAGGAACTGTATCCTTTTTACCCGAAAACTAATTGTTAGGCAGTTGGATGCCGCGCCAGCCGCTTACATCGCATTGGTCATTTTTATTCAAACCCACAGCAACCACCGTTCCGTCAGATTTAAGAGCGATTGTATGAAGATAACCTGCCACGACCGCCACAATATCGCTCCAGCCGCTTACATTGCATTGGCGATACCGATTATTACCCACAGCCGTCACCGTTCCGTCCAATTTAAGACCGATGATATGCCAGTCACCCGCCGCGACCGCCACAATATCATGCCAGCCGCTTACATTGCATTCAACTCCATTATTTCGGCCCACTGCTACCACCGTGCCATCCGATTTAAGCCCAATGGTACGACGCCAACCTGCCGCAACCGCTACAATATCGCGCCAGTCGTTTACATCGCATTGGTCATGCTTATTCCAACCCACAGCCGCCACAGTACTGTCAGATTTAAGACCGATTGTATGAGCATTACCCGTGTTCGTTGCCATATGAACATTACCAGCCGCGACCGCCACAATATCGCGCCAGCCGCTTACATCACATTGGCCATATTTATTATCACCCACAGCCGTCACCGTTCCGTCAGATTTAAGCCCAACGGTATGACGACGACCCGCCGCTATGGTATCTTTAGGCCACCGTTTCACCTTTAACACTGCTTCTTTCGGTGAAATGTAATCCATGTTTTACCTCCTTGAAAACAAGACCTATTTTATTATTGTATCACTTTTGCTTGTTATACTAACCTGCCCCTTTAGTTCAACAACAAATACAATCTATCTATGTAAAATCATCTGGTCGGTTTCTTTAAACCCTATTGACTGGTATAGTTTTTTTGCGTTATCACTAGCTAATAATCGGATGGTATGGATTTCTTTTTTAGAAAACCAATCTAACACTTCTTCTGTTAACTTTCGTGCATTTCCTTGATTTCTAAAGCTAGGCTCGACATACACATCGCCAATAAACCCATATTGTGCTTCTTTATAAAAACAGTAAGGAATATCCTCTTTTATAAATGCCCCAGCACACGCAATAATGTCATTGTCGTGTTCAATGACAAAATGATTAGCTTTTCCTGTTTCATACAATTCTTCGTAGCTGTTCTTAACTACTTGAATAAAATCTTCTATTAGAATGTGTTCCATCCCAACTTCTTTAAACATTTTTAGTTTAAGTTCTCCTAATCCGTAAAACCTCTTTGTATAATCTTTCTTATTAGACTAAACTGCTACCCATATTTGTCCGCCCCTTTATAAAGACTTTCCTTAATAATTCTAGGATTCCCTATGGGTTTCCTTCCTTATTGCTTCTTTAACAAACCTCCGTTAGTTACTGCCTTCGTCATTTGTTAGATATGAAAAAGAAGTTGCCATTGTGACAACTCCGATTGTTAAACAAAACCAGCTAATAGGATGTCAACATTTTTCAATAAAAATCCTATAAACAAAATGATATACTAAAAATATTCATGCCAAATAACCTTCCTCATTTATATTGGAAGGTTTTTCATGTTTTGCCTAATTGTTTTTGTTAAGCTAAATCCAGGAAAGCTTCTTTACGTTTTAGTAAGGCATAAATCCAATGAATAAGCTTATTTACACATGCAATCATTGCGACTTTAAAAGGTTTTCCTTCTTCTCGCTTTCGATCATAGAACTCTTTTAGCTTCTTATTACGAGAGGATCTGATCCCACAGAGAACAGCCATATATAAGGCATGTCGCAGTCTGCTTGAGCCTCTCTTGGTGATTCGATTAATCGTCGCTGTAAATTTCCCCGATGAATGTACACTTGGATCGATTCCAGAGAAGGCAACCAATTTTTTAGGGTGATTAAACCGTTCGATTTCTCCAATTTCAGAAATAATCGTTGCCGCGATTTTTTCTCCGATACCGGGAATCGACTGGATAATCTTATATTCTTCTATTTCTCCTGCCAGGGCATCTATTTGATCATCTAACTTTGCTAGATGCTCTTGGTATTGGAGAAGCAGTTGAATATACATTTCAAGGCTTATCAAATGACTTTGATAGACTATGCTCTTAAATGGGTTACGCTGAGCTGCTTCATAAAGCTTCTTTGCCCTTTCTTGTGCCCAACGTTCCGAACGACTCATACATAAACTCGCTATTTTATCGGTTACCTTGTTTTCTCCAGCCTGTACCACAGATTCTGACGTACTAAATTCCAGGAGTATGTTTAGAGAAACTTTTGAATACAAATCTCCAAATACCCCTTTATATTCAGGAAACACTTGATCTAAAATCGCATGAAACTGTAACTTAGCTTGAACATACAAACCCGTAAGGGTTTCATGTTGTCTAGTAAGATGACGAAGGTTTAAACGTTGGATACCCCTTTTTTTATAGGGTTCAAGCTCTTCTTTGTAATACAGTTCACACAAGCGAAAAGCATCTATTTCATCTGTTTTCACATTTCGCAAACTCGATTTTTTTGCCTGATAAGACAGTAAAGGATTGATCATAATGTATAAATAATTCTGTTCCTCTAAAAACTGAATGACAGGAGTGTGATAATGTCCCGTCGATTCTAATATTACACTTGGTTTTATACCAGTCTCATTTTCTACCACTTTCAAATAATGAAGTAAGGCATCTAGTCCCTCAGTCGTGTGTGATACACTAAAACTTTTTCCAAACGGCTTTCCTTTATCTAAAAATGCTTGAACCTGGCTTTCCCCTTTTGAAACATCCAGACCGATTACTGGATTCATTCTTTATCTCTTCCTCTCCATTTGTTTTGCCAGTAGCCCCTATTCCTCTTGCAGTATCATAGCTTCGCTTGTTATACGAGATCGTTGTCCCAACCAGCCTCAAACATGTTTCTTCAAGTAGGGGGCGGACAGTTTAGTTGACGAGATCATGGTCCCACGCACCCGTACGTCCTACCCTGGCTACCGATATAATAGGTCCTATATAAAAAAGGTCAACCAGTAAAAACTGGTTAACCTCATAATACGATTGCACCCGTTAGCTTAAGTACAATTCTTCTCAATATAAGTTTCTCTTCACCCACTTTAAACATGCTGAAATCAACAATCATTCCTGCAGATAATCAACAATTTAGATTCATTTGTTGAATAAACATCAAATCGCATGTAATTAGCGATTGAAAACAGCCCGTTACTTTATATAATGATAGACGGATGATGTTTAAACATCATTGAAGGATTTGTTTAGTTTAATCATTAGTGAAAGTGGGGGTGTTTTTTTGGCAAAACGAAATAATTTATTGATTTTCATATTGACTATAGGAGTTTTCGGCATCTTAAATACCGAAATGGGGGTTATTGGGTTATTGCCTTCCATTTCTGAACACTTTAATGTCAGCATATCAACAGCAGGTTTGGCAGTGAGTCTTTTTGCCATTGCGATTGCAGTGTCTGGTCCTACGATGCCGTTATTATTTTCGGGTATAGACCGCAAGAAGATCATGTTACTTGTATTAGGTGTTTTCACTTTGGGAAACATTGCATCTATATTTATTTCTAACTTTACCATTTTATTAATTGTTCGTACCATTCTTGGTTTATTTCATCCCATTTATTGTTCCATGGCATTTACAGTAGCTGCTTCCTCAGTAAGTAAAGAAGAAGCTCCAAAAGCTGTTTCTAAAGTATTTATTGGAGTATCGGCTGGTATGGTAGCGGGTGTACCTATCGCAAGTTTTATTGATAGTGCCTTTTCGTATGAAATGGCAATGGCATTCTTTGCAATCGTTACTGCTATTATGTTGATTGCAACATTGATTTTTGTACCATCTTTGCCTGTTAAAGAAAGACTGTCTTATGGTAAACAACTTTCCGTATTAAAAAAACCGATTTTATGGCTTTCCATAGTGACTGTTGTTTTATTAAATGCCTCCGTATTCGGGATATATAGTTATATTGCTGAGTACCTGGAAACTGTTACCCAAATGTCTCCGAATACCATCAGTTTAACGTTATTCGTTTTCGGTGGAGCTAATATTATTGGAAACATCGTTGCAGGGAGGGTACTCACGAATAGTCCTATTAAGTCCATCTTAACTTTTCCTTTGTTATTGAGTGTAGTTTACATCCTTTTATTCTTCACTGGAGAGTTTGCCGTACCTATGGTAATAATCACTTTCCTTTGGGGACTATTGGCTGGAGGAATCATGGCTAATATTAATCAATATTTGATTTCATCTTCAGCTCCAGAAGCTCCTGATTTCGCCAATGGTTTATTTATATCAGCATGTAACGTAGGAACAACAATTGGTGCAGCTGTTGGCGGTTTATTTATATCTCAAATGGGTACACAATACGTTGTGTTAGTGGGAATCCTATCATTAATATTAGGTTTGGTAACTATTTTACTTAGAACCTACATGTTGACTCCTACAAAACAACTTTCTAAAAAAGTTTCCTAATAAAAAAGGCTAGGTAAAAATGCAAAATACCTAGCCTTTTGTTAATAACTATAGAATCCTATCTAGCAAAGTCCCCAATTCTCTTGCTATTGACTGAGGCGGAGATGGCATTCCATCCTTTAACCACGATTCCAATACCCCTACATAAGCATTCGCGGCAAATTTAACAATAACATCTTCATTTAGACCTTCATTTTTTCTATTTGTTTCGTGTAACTCTTCCTTGAACCCTTCCATCACATACTTTAGGAACTTACTACGAAAATAAGGGGCTGCTTCTTTACTGGTTAACATGGTCGAAAAGAACAGATAATGATTCCCAAAGTATTCGAAAAAGACCTCGGTCGCTTCTACCCATTCCTCTTGACATGCCCATTCATTTGTTTCCTTAAGCTCGTTTATATGTTCTTCTATCAGCTTATCTAATAGGTCAAATTTATCCAGGTAATGGAGATAAACCGTACTTCGGTTCACATTTGCCCTGTCAGAAATATCCTGAATGGTTATGTCATCAAAATTTTTTTCATTCATAAGTTCAAGAATTGCTTTTTTTATCGCCTCTTTAGTTTTAACTACTCTTCTATCTACTTTCGTCATCGTTTGATCACCAGACTTTCCTTAAGATTATCTACAATATCGATTACTTTGTTGGATAAACATCATATTGCGTTAAATTGACTATTAACGAAGGTAGGGATAAGGACTATAAAAAAGTAAAAACTTATTGGTAATAGAAACTGCTAGAAAAAATGCCTTAAAAATAATCAACAATTTTTATAAATTTATTGAATAAACAACGAATCACGTTCATTTAACGATTGAAAGCATCCTGTTTCTAATTATAATTATAGACAGATGTTGTTTAAACAATCAATGATGGTTTTCTATACTAGACGAAAATCTAGTAAGCCTAAAAGAAAGAGAGTTATTAACTATGTCAAAAATTCAAGATATCGTTACATTACGATGTTGCTTCATTCGGCATCAAAACGACTATTGTCGAACCAGGTTTCTTCCGTACCGAACTTTTGGAGCCAGAATCAACTTTCTTTGCTGAACTATCAATCGATGACTACACAGAACGTAATGTACAATTCAAAACTTTCTTTAAAGAAAAGAATCGAAATCAGGAAGGTGATCCTGTCAAACTTGCAAAGGCTCTAATCACCATCGCAAATCAGGAGGAACCACCGTCTCGCTGGATCGGTGGTACAGATGCCATCGCTGGTGCAGAGCAGAAGGTCGCAGAACTTCAACAATAGATCAATGCCTATCGTAATCTGTCTACCTCCCTTGCTTACGAGGATGCATAAGCTATCAGATGAGGTACTATCGTAAATAATAAACTGCCCTAGTCATTGGGGGCAGTATTTTATGGTTTAAAGGAGGAATCACATTGGAAAGACCATATATTATCTGCCACATGCTAACTTCATTGGATGGGAAAGTGGTTGGAGATTATTTGAAAACGGAACGAGCAGCTCACTTTTCAGACGAATACGAAAAAATTCATGAAGTATACGGATGTAAAGCATGGATGTGTGGCAGGGTTACCATGGAAAAACACTTTACTTTCGGACATCAATTAGATTTAAAACATGACAACATTGCGACGATCCCTAGAACAGATTACGTCGCAAACAAAGATGCTAAGAGTTATGCCATAGCAGTAGATCCCTCTGGGAAATTAGGATGGACAAAAAATTCAATTGAACCATGGAATGAGAATAGATCGGAGGATCACATAGTAGAAGTTCTTACAGAGCAAGTGTCCGATGCATACCTGGCTCATTTGAGGAATATAGGTATATCTTATATTTTCGGCGGAAAAGAACGATTAAACTTTAGTCTAGTAGTGGAAAAGCTAAAAAATCTTTTTGCAATCGATAAATTAATGCTAGAAGGCGGAGGTTTTTTAAATGGCTCCTTTTTGAATGAAGAATTAATTGATGAATTGAGTCTGATTTTAGTCCCCATCGCAGATGGTGCATCTAATTCTGTGACACTATTTGAGACAAGTTCCTTTCTAACAAATCAGCATCCAGTAAATTTCTTCTTGAAAGAAGTCGAAAAACTGGATGAGGGTGGGTTATGGTTGAAGTATGTAACAAAACATGATTAATCATCTTGTAAATTACAAAAATAGAGATGCATTATGAATTATGGCAATCACTTGGTTTTGTGCAGCATCAGTTGCGTTTGCAGCGATTGTAGCAGTAATTTCCTAAGGTCCTAATCAAACAGACTCGAACGTACGGGTAATTAATTAGGTTTAATGATAACGGATTGATTAGATAAAAAATTAATAATAGATAAGCTGATTTTTCCTAAATTGGAAAATCAGCTTTTTCTAACTTTGTGAAGGAATATACTCAAACTAAACTGCTTATATTAGTTGAAGAACAAAAAAGCCTTACTCCATATCGAAGTAAAGCACCCCATTACTTGAAGAGTGATACAATAATAAAGGCAATTATGATTACAAGAATCAGAATTCCCGTACCTTTCCAACCCAAGCTACCAACTAAATCAGCAAGATTTCCACTGTTCGCTCTATTAAAAGCATCGTTCATATTCCCCGTTGGATTGCTTTTCAATTCTTTATGACTTAACCTCTCTCTTTTTTGTTCAGGAGTTTCTTTCTTATCTTGCATTTAAACACCCCCTGTAAATTAAACAATCATTCCTTTTTTATTTTGCCACAAATAACCATTATCTTTTGTTGAACTATACTGCCACGATAATCGAATAAGAAAAAGGCTGCCATTTTTAGCAGCCAGATCTTAAAAGAAAGTACCCGTTACTTTAAAGTATAATATTTCACCAACTTCAGGAATCCACATACAATCTATGTGGTTAGATAAAACAATCGAGTGGATTCTTATCTATTTTTAATGATTTTCTATTCAATGTAATCTTCGTGGTTTACAAGGTTAATCGATCACTTTCAAAAATGGTTAGAAAAACATTAGGTGCTACTTCTTCATCCTCTTTTTCAATAAACCCAAACTTTTTATATAAATTCTTAGCAGGGATATTCTTAGTTCCCGTTCTTACGATGTACTTTTTAACTGCTGTGTCTAAATTGAGAATATATTGAACTAAGCTCTCTCCAATCCCCTTACGGAAATAATTAGGATGAACAATCAAACGGTGGATATCTAAAACATTATCTTCTAAAACAAATGCGATAGCTCCGGCTAAACTCGTATCAACAAAGTACCCATAAAAAATCTCAGAACTTGTCATTAGAGATTCGACCGAATCATTTAACTGTGGGATACCATTAAAACCGATTATCTCCGCCTCTACTTGATAAGAAGGTATCTGTACATCAAGAACTTTTTTTGCGACTGATCGCTGTGTAATATCAAGATATTGTATCATAGTTAACATCCTCCAAAATCTGTGTAATATGGAAGTTTAGGTTTTTAAATTCTAAAAAGGGTATAGCATCAACGCTATTTAACCTTATAAACATATTTTGCCACTAAAATGATAAACCTTGTTGAACTATCCTACGACGTTAGTACAATCATTTTCTATTTATTTTTGACTTTAAGGGCCTTAATTACTTCTTCTGTTGCCTCAGCAATAAGCTCGTCGTTATAATCAGCATCTTTTTTATCGCGACTCGAAAGTACAGCAAGAACAATAGGGTCTCCTTTTGATGGCCAAATGATCGCAATGTCATTTCGAGTACCATATGATCCTGCACCAGTTTTATCAGCAACTACCCAACCTTTCGGCACTCCAGCACGAATTAACGCATCTCCAGTAGTATTTCTCTTCATCCAATCTATTAAAAGTTCACGTTTCTCAGTTGGAAGTGTATCTCCCAATGTAAAAGCCTGAAGACTAGTAGCAAGTGCTCTTGGTGTACTCGTATCATGAGTTTCACCAGGATTAACTTCATTTAAATCAGGCTCAAATCGCTCAGGGTTTGTAACATTATCTCCAATTTCCTCCAGTGCTTTTTTAAATCCAGCCGGTCCCCCCAGTTGTTTAAGGATAAGGTTTCCAGCAGTATTGTCACTGTATCGAAGAGAAGCATCAGAAAGCTCCTTAAGAGTCATCCCCGTATCAACATACTTTTCTGTAATCGGATTATAATTAACAAGATCCTCACGTGTATAGGTAATTCTTTGATTAAGGTCTTCTATTGATTTCTGTTGTAAAAGTGCTCCTACAGCTAGTGCCTTATGAGTAGATACATAAGCAAAACGCTCATCTGGATGATAGGTTACTGTTTGGTTTGTACCAGTATCCAACGCGAAGACACCAAGTTTAGCATCAAATTTTTCTTCAAGCTTAGCAAAATCATGATTAGTGGCAGTTTCTTGTTTTTTGAGTTTAGTTAATTCAGCATGAACGATATTGTTTGAACAACCTACAAGCGTTGCACATGAAAGAAATAGTACAGGCATAATTTTTCTGAATGTGGAAGTACCAAAAATGTTGCTCAATGATTTCATTAAAATTCAACCTCTTTCTAAAAAATATTTATTATGTATTCTCCTGGAATAGCAGCCGGATCTTTAACTCTTGCATCCTATCTTTTGTTCATGATGTAGACCTCCTAATTATTTGATTAGACTCTTATGTACGAATTGAAAAAACAACCTCATGCAAGGAGTTTTAACAGATTACATTTGTAGTCTGATTACATCTGTAGTATAGTATTACATATGTAATCAAATAAAGTCAATTCTTTATTTTTTTACCATCAAGCCACTATAAATATGCTATATACCTGTTTTTTAAAATTAAAAAATCAAGAGAGTTGGTATTGAAGGACATGTTTTTAACTCATTTTATAATAGGTCTATTGGTGTCTTCATTTTCCGTTACTGTTATTCTACTTATACGAAAATGGTTTGGAAGACAATTAACAGCAAAATGGTACTATCATTTGTGGATGTTACTTTTTATGGCTTTAGCACTTCCATTCATACCTACTGATTTATATAATTTTAGTTCTCTCTTTAGCGGTGGGGATACATATCAGACTCATGCACCCAGCTCCAATATGGAAATAACCGGAACTGATATGATGCAGGGCCTACACCTAATACAAGACTTTTCTGTATCGGTCAATCGGGCGGACCTGTCCTTACTTAATATGGGAGTGATAGGTTTATGGATGTCAGGGATGCTTATATTTACCTTTACTATGGTTCGTGGATTGCTCACACTTAGAAAGATAAAGAATTATTCTTCTGCGTTTTCCAATCAAGAAGTTCTCGTGCTTTTCGAAGAATGCAAGAAAAGACTACAGATTAAAAAATCAATAAAGATTGTTATTTCGAAAAGAGTCCAATCTCCAATGATATTCGGACTTTTTCAAACATATATCGTCTTACCTTCTCAGCATAAAAACTGGCTTAGCTTGAAAAATTACGAGTATATCTTTCTTCATGAACTGAATCACTATAAAAACAAGGATTTGCTGACAAATTACGTGATATTGTTCTATCAAATCATTTATTGGTTTAATCCCCTTGTCTGGCTTGCTTTTAGAGAAATGAGATTGGATCGGGAAATCGCATGTGATACATCTGTTTTACAATTACTTGATGATAATTCATTTAGTGAATATGGAAATACAATCATTAATTTTTTGGATCTTTCAAAACGGTCAAGTAAGCTACAGTTAGTAACACAATTAAACGGTTCGAAGCTTCAAATCAAAAAACGAATTGAACAAATTTCTGCCTATAAGCATTCCGTAAAAAAATCAATAAGAAAAAGCGTCTTTATTTATGCGTTGGCCAGTATCATTTTGACAATCCAATTACCTTTCGTTTCCGCATTTGCGACGGAAAACGACCGCTACTATTTTAATAATGACGGAGCAGTTTATGAGGATTTACATCAATTCTTTAAAGGGTATGAAGGAAGCTTTGTTTTATATGATCATAATGCACAGCAATATCGCATTTATAATGAAGAGAAAAGTACGTTGCGGGTATCACCTGATTCCACATACAAAATCTATAGTGCCTTATTTGCACTAGAATCAAATGTGATATCACCCGAAGAATCCACCCTTTCATGGGATGGGACGGAGCAACCCTATGACGCTTGGAATATGGATCAGGATGTCTCATCTGCTTTACAAAAATCTGTAAACTGGTATTTCCAAGAATTAGATCGTAGAACAGGATTTGAAACAATACAATCCAATCTACAAGAGATAAACTATGGAAATTCCGATGTATCTGGGGAATATGGTGAATTCTGGCTTGAATCCTCATTAAAAATTTCTCCAGTCGAGCAAGTCCAACTGCTGCAAGACTTTTATTACAATCACTTGGGATATAAGGAAATGCATATCAAAGCTGTGAAGGAAGCACTACTCATAGAAAAGAATGAAGAAGCTCGCCTATCAGGAAAAACAGGCACAGGAGCAGTGAATGGAAAAAACATCAATGGTTGGTTTATCGGGTATGTAGAGACGAAGAACAATACTTATTTCTTTGCTACCAATATACAAAATGAAGATGATTCATCTGGAAGCAAGGCGAGAGAAATTACTTTATCAATTTTAAAAGATGTAGGAATCTATAAAGAAAATGGAGGGGAGAAATATGGAGAAAAACATTCCTAGTATATCAGAATC